>JACIXM010000146.1 GCA_014360395.1 Actinotalea sp. | reverse complement strand
CCGGTGCCGCCCGCCCGCCCGCCCGTCCCCGCCCACCCTCCCGAAAGGAGTCGTCGTGGCCTCGTTCGTCGACCGCGTCGTCCTGCACGTCTCGGGCGGTGACGGCGGGCACGGCTGCGCGTCGATCCGCCGGGAGAAGTTCAAGCCCCTCGCCGGGCCCGACGGCGGCAACGGCGGCGACGGCGGCGACGTCGTCCTCGTCGTCGACCCGCAGGTGACGACGCTGCTGGAGTACCACCACTCCCCGCACCGGCACGCGCCGTCCGGCACCCAGGGCATGGGCGACGACCGTCAGGGCGGCGGGGGCGAGGACCTCGTGCTCCGGGTCCCCGACGGGACCGTGGTCAAGAGCACCGACGGCACGGTCCTGGCGGACCTCGTCGGCGCCGGCACGCGCTTCGTGGCGGCCGCGGGCGGCCGCGGGGGTCTGGGCAACGCCGCGCTCGCCTCGCCCCGGCGCAAGGCGCCCGGCTTCGCGCTGCTGGGGGAGCCCGGCGAGAGCCGGGACCTCGTCCTGGAGCTCAAGACCATCGCCGACGTGGCGCTCGTCGGCTACCCGAGCGCGGGCAAGAGCAGCCTGGTGGCCGCGATCTCCGCGGCCCGGCCCAAGATCGCCGACTACCCCTTCACCACGCTGGTGCCCAACCTCGGCGTCGTCCAGGCCGGGTCGGCGCGCTTCACCGTGGCGGACGTGCCGGGTCTGATCCCGGGGGCGAGCCAGGGCAAGGGCCTGGGCCTGGAGTTCCTGCGCCACATCGAGCGGTGCGCCGTCATCGTCCACGTGCTGGACTGCGCCACGCTCGAGCCGAACCGGGACCCCATCACCGACCTGGAGGTGATCGAGGCCGAGCTCGCCGCCTACGCCGGGGACCTCGACATCGCGGGCGGTGCGGTGCCGCTGACCGAGCGGCCGCGCCTGGTGGTCCTGAACAAGGTGGACGTGCCCGAGGCCCGCGAGCTGGCAGACCTCGTCCGCCCGGAGCTCCAGGAGCGCGGGCTGGAGGTGTTCGAGATCTCCGCCGCCAGCCACGAGGGCCTGCGCCCGCTGACGTTCGCGCTGGGCCGGCTCGTCGAGGCCGCGCGCGCCGCTGCCCCGGCGCCGGAGCCCACGCGCGTCGTGCTGCGCCCGCGGGCGGTGGACGAGTCCGGGTTCACCGTGACGCGGCGCGAGGACGCCGGCCGGACCTGGTTCCAGGTGCGCGGCGCCAAGCCGGAGCGGTGGGTCCGCCAGACCCAGTTCTCCAACGACGAGGCGGTCGGCTACCTCGCGGACCGGCTCGCCCGCCTCGGGGTGGAGGAGGAGCTCTTCGCCCAGGGCGCCACGCCGGGGGCCGAGGTCGTCATCGGCGACGGCGACGACGCGGTGGTCTTCGACTGGGAGCCGACGCTGCTCACGGGCGCCGAGCTGCTCGGCGGACCGCGCGGTACCGACGTGCGCCTGGAGGAGCGGGCCCGGCCGACCCGGGAGGACAAGCGCCGCGAGTACAAGGAGCGCATGGACGCCAAGGCGGAGGCGCGCGCCGAGCTGTGGACCGAGCGCGAGTCCGGCCGGTGGACGGATCCGGAGTCCGAGGCGTGATCACCGACCGCGCCGGTGTGGTCGCCGCCCGGCGGCTCGTGGTCAAGGTCGGCTCCTCGTCGCTGACCTCGGGGGACGGCACGCTCGACGTCACCGCGCTGCGCGAGCTCGTCGACGTCCTCGCCCGACGGCGTCTGGCCGGCACCGAGGTCGTGCTCGTCACCTCCGGCGCGATCTCCGCGGGGATGGCGCCTCTCGGCCTGACGGCCCGGCCCCGGGACCTCGCCACCGCCCAGGCGACCGCGTCGGTCGGCCAGGGGCTCCTCGTCGCGCGCTACACGGAGGCGTTCGCCGAGCACGGGCTGCGGGTGGGCCAGGTGCTGCTGACCGCCGAGGACACGATCCGGCGCGGGCACTACCGCAACGCCCAGCGCGCCCTGGAGCGCCTGCTGGCCCTCGGCGTCGTCCCGGTCGTCAACGAGAACGACACCGTGGCGACGGACGAGATCCGGTTCGGGGACAACGACCGGTTGGCGGCGCTCGTCTCGCACCTCGTACGGGCGGACGCGATGGTCCTGCTCACCGATGTCGACGCGCTCTACGACGGCCCGCCGTCCCGCGGGGCGCGCCGGATCGCCGAGGTCGCCGGCCCGGCCGACCTCGAGGGCGTCGTCGTCACGGGACGGGGCAGCTCCGTGGGCACGGGCGGCATGGTCACCAAGCTCGCCTCCGTGGACATCGCGACCGCCTCGGGCATCCCCGTCGTGCTCACGTCCGCGGCCAACGCGACGCGGGTGCTGGCCGGGGAGCCGGACGGCGAGCCCGTCGGGACGTTCTTCGCGGCCACCGGCCGGCGCGTCCCGACGCGGATGCTCTGGCTCGCCCACGCCGCCCGGACGTCCGGGCGCCTCGTGCTGGACGAGGGCGCCGTGCGTGCCGTCGTGGAGCGGCGGACGTCGCTGCTGCCGGCAGGTGTGACCCAGGTGCAGGGCAGCTTCGAGGCGGGTGACGCCGTCGAGCTCGTCGGCCCGGACCACCGGGTCGTGGCGCGCGGCCTGGTGTCCTACGGCTCCGACGAGCTGCCCGCGCTGCTCGGCCGGTCGACCCGCGACCTGCGCGCCGAGCTCGGCGACGGGTACGACCGCGAGGTGGTCCACGCGGACGACCTCGTCGTCGTCCCGGCCCGCGGCTGACCCCCACCGGTCCCACGGTGCGCGGCCTATCCTGCCGCCATGACCTCGACGCCCGCGCTCCAGCAGGACCACCCGACCGGGACGCCCGTGAGCCCGCAGGTCCGCCAGGCCGTCCTGGAGGTCGCGGGCCGTGCCCGCGTGGCGGCCCGTGACCTGGCCACCGCCACCCGCGCGACGAAGGACGCCGCGCTGCACGCGATGGCGGACGCGCTGCTGGCCGCGACGCCGGAGATCGTCGCGGCGAACGCGGTCGACCTGGAGCGGGGCCAGGCCGCGGGGACCTCGCCCGGCCTGCTGGACCGGCTCGCCCTGACCCCGGACCGCGTGGCCGGCATCGCCGCCGCGCTGCGCGAGCTCGCCGCCCTGCCGGACCCGGTGGGGGAGGTCGTCCGCGGCTCGACGCTGCCCAACGGGCTGCGGCTGCGCCAGGTGCGGGTGCCGCTCGGCGTCGTCGGCATGATCTACGAGGCCAGGCCGAACGTCACGGTGGACGCCGCCGGCCTGGCGCTGAAGAGCGGGAACGCCGCGATCCTGCGCGGGGGCTCGGCCGCGTCCTCGTCGAACACCGTGATCGTCGAGGTCCTCCAGGCCGCCCTGCGTCGCGCCGGTCTGCCCGCCGACGCCGTCCAGTCGATCGACGAGCACGGCCGGGCCGGCGCCGTGGCGCTCATGCACGCCCGGGGCTTCGTGGACCTCCTCGTGCCGCGCGGGGGAGCGGACCTCATCCGGACGGTCGTGCAGGAGGCGACGGTCCCGGTGGTCGAGACCGGGACCGGCAACTGCCACGTCTACGTGGACGCCTCGGCGGACCCGGCTGTGGCGCTGCCGATCGTCATGAACTCCAAGACGCACCGCGTCGGCGTGTGCAACGCCGCCGAGACGCTCCTGGTCCACCGGGATGCCGCGGCGTCGTTCCTCCCGGACGCGCTGGTCGCCCTCCACCGCGCCGGGGTGACCCTCCACGGCGACGAGCGGACCGTGCAGCACGCGCCCGACGGCGTCCCCGTGGTCCCGGCGACCGACGAGGACTGGGCCACGGAGTACCTCTCCCTCGACCTCGCGGTCCGCGTGGTCGACTCCCTCGACGAGGCGGTCGAGCACATCCGCACCTGGTCCTCGGGGCACACCGAGGCCATCGTCACGCGCGACCTGGGCGCCTCCGAGACGTTCGTCGCACAGGTCGACTCCGCAGCGGTCATGGTCAACGCGTCCACGCGCTTCACCGACGGCGGGCAGTTCGGCCTCGGCGCGGAGATCGGCATCTCCACGCAGAAGATGCACGCCCGGGGCCCGATGGGCCTGCCCGAGCTGACGACGACGAAGTGGGTGGTCAACGGCGAGGGGCAGATCCGGTCCTGACGGCTCCACCGCCGTGCGCGCCGCACGGTCCGCGTCCGCACCGTGCGCGGGCCGTGTCCGGGTGGGGTGCGCCGACGTCGACGTGCGACACTGGACCCTGCCGTTCCGGGGGCCCGGCGGGACAGCCCCGCCCCCTCCGCGCCGGAGGGTCGGGCGTTCCCGACGACCCGGCTGACGGCCCGGACGACCCGACGTGAGACCCCTGGAGGACGAGGTGCCCGCTGCTGCCCTGCTGCTCGCCGAGGAGGCCGCCGAGACGGCCGGCAACCACCTGCCGATGTCACCTGTCGCCTTCGGTCTGCTCGCCTTCGGCGGGCTCATGGTGCTCCTCCTCGTGACGTTCGCGTTCCGGAGCGTCGGCACCCGCCACTGACGTCGACGTGACGACCGGCGCGGTGGAGGCAGCCACGGGCATGACGCAGCAGCGACCCCGGGTGGGGGTGATGGGTGGCACGTTCGACCCTGTCCACCACGGCCACCTGGTGGCCGCGAGCGAGGCCGCGGCGACCTTCGAGCTCGACGAGGTCGTCTTCGTGCCGACCGGCCGACCCTCGCTCAAGCAGCACCCGGGTGTGACCCCGGCGGAGCACCGCTACCTCATGACGGTGATCGCCACGGCCTCGAACCCGCGGTTCACCGTCAGCCGTGTCGACATCGACCGTCCCGGTCTGACGTACACGGTGGACACGCTCCGGGACCTGCGGGAGCAGCGCCCGGACGCGGACCTGTACTTCATCACCGGCGCCGACGCGATCACCCAGATCCTCACGTGGAAGGACGCTGACCTGCTGTGGGAGATGGCGCACTTCGTGGCGGTCACCCGGCCCGGTCACACGCTCACGCTCGAGGGGCTGCCCCCCGAGTCCGTGAGCATCCTGGAGATCCCGGCGCTGGCGATCTCCTCCACCGACTGCCGACGGCGGGCACAGGCCGGCGAGCCGGTGTGGTACCTCGTGCCCGACGGCGTCGTCCAGTACATCGCGAAGCACCGGCTGTACCGAGGTCACGATGACTGACCAGACCGAGCAGTGGGGAGAGCGGCGCCGGCGGCGCGAGGCCGAGCGACGGCGTCTGCTCGAGCAGGAGGCCGCGGCGGCACCGGTCGGACCGGGCCCTGACGTGCCGGGTGTGCGCACCTCGCCCTCCGGCGTGCCCGGACCGGCCCGGACCGGGCCCGGGCCGTCCCCGGAGTCGGCGGCGGTCACCCCGGCACCGGCCCCCGCACCCGTGTCCCGTCCGCTGTCGCGCCGCGAGCTGCGTGAGCGGGCTGACCGCGAGGCGCGGGAGGCCGCCGAGCGGGCGCCGGCGCCGGTGCCCACGTCGATCACCGAGCCCGCGCCCCCCGCGCCCCCCGCGCCCGCCGCCGAGCCCACGGCTCCTGACCCCGCGGTCGAGCCCCCGCGTCCCGAGCCGTCCGCCCGGGCCGGGTCGCGCGGAGCGTCCGCACCAGCAACGGCCGCGCCGAGACTCTCCCGGCGAGCGCTCCGCGAGGCCGCCCGGACCGGGGAGATGGCTCTGCCCCAGGACAGCGCCCAGCCCGAGGACGCCGGGGCGGCCGGGCAGCGGCCGGCACCCGGCGGGGGGCCCGCCGCGCCGCGGACCGCTGGGCCCGTCCCCCCGTCCGGTGCAGCGCCGGCGGCCCCGGGCGCGGGTGGCTCGCCGCTGA
>JACIXM010000145.1 GCA_014360395.1 Actinotalea sp. | reverse complement strand
ACGTGCTGGCGCACGCCGGGGAGCTGGGGCGCTCGGCGGCCGGGCACGCCCTCCTCGCCGCAGGCCGCGTGCCGGAGGACTCCGGCGACGCGGCCCGGGCGGCGGTGCTGGACGCGGTCGCGCGCTACCGGTCCCCGCGCGCACCGCTGGACGCCGGCCGGGCCGCGGCCCTCGCCGGCGCCACGGCGATGCTGGACGTCAGCGACGGGCTGCTGCGCGACGCGGGCCGTCTGGCCCGGGCCTCGGGGGTCCGGCTCGACCTGGCCGAGCCGACGGACGTGCTGGCGGCGGACCTGGCCGCCGTCGCGCCGGCGGCGGCACTCCTCGGCGGCGCGACGGACCTCCCGCTGGAGTGGGTCCTCACGGGCGGTGAGGACCACGGGCTCCTCGCCACGTTCCCCCCGACGGTCCCCGTCCCGGCGCCCTTCCGGCGGATCGGGTCGGTCCTGGCGGCCGGGGAGCCGGCCGTGCTGGTCGCCGGGGCGCCACCGCGTGCCGGTTCGGTCGGCTGGGACCACTTCCGGCGCTGACCGGGCGCCGAACGATCGGTGCCGGACGTGGCTCCGCGCCGCGCGTGGTCCGCCTCAGGCGGGGTCAGCCCCGCACGTACCGGACCTCGGGGAGCCGCTCGTCGCCGTAGGTGCTGAGGCGCTCGATGCCGTCGGGGACGAACCCGTGGCGGCGGTAGAAGTGGCCGGCCCGCTCGTTGCTCGCCAGGACCCACAGCGTCACGCGTGCGCGGTCGGGCACGTGCTCGAGCATCGTGCGCATGAGGCGACGCGCGACGCCCTGCCCCCACGCGGCGGGCTCGAGGTAGATCGTGTGGATCTCGAGCGTGCTGCGGTCGGCGTCCTCGTCCCGGCTCGGGCCCAGGGAGGAGAAGCCGACGACGTGCTGGTCCTCGGGGTCCTCGGCGACCCAGACCAGGAGCTCGTTGTTCTCGGCGTCCCCCAGCTGGCGACGCCACGCCTCGGCGCGCTCGCCCTGGTCCAGGCTCGCCAGGTACTCCTCGGGCACGGCGCCGGCGTAGGCCTCGCGCCAGGAGGCCACGTGCACCGCCGCGATCTGCTCGGCGTCGTCGACCGTCGCCGGTCGGATCACCGCTTCCCCCACCTCGTCAACCATGGACGTAACCTTGCCAGGCCGCGGCCCGCCGATCCAGTCCTTGCCTCGGTCTTTGTCGTTTCTTGGCGAGGGAGCCCGTGCGCTGTGCGTCGCGCGGACGCTCAGGCGGTGCGCTGGACCTTGCCGGCCTTGAGGCAGGAGGTGCACACCTGGACGCGCTTGGGCGCTCCCGCGACGACGGCGCGGACCCGCTGGATGTTCGGGTTCCAGCGACGCTTCGTGCGGCGGTGGGAGTGCGAGATGCTGTGCCCGAAGCCCGGGCCCTTGCCGCAGACGTCGCAGTTGGCAGCCACGTTCTTCTCCTGATCGTCGTGCATGCCGCGCGCTCCGCGGAGGGCGGCTCAGCGTGTTCGGTGGGCGGCGCCCGTCCGTGACCCAGCGGCCGGGCCGCGGTGGTCGGCGGAGGGCGCCGACGTGCCCGGGCGTGACCGGGCAACCTCGCTAGGGTAGCCGATCGCCGGTGGTGCCCCAAACGGGTGCCGGGACGCGTGCCGACACGTGTCGGTGCCCCCGGTCATGATGGGCCCGGCGGCCCCGGGGTCGCCCGGTCGAGAGCTGGAGGTGGGTGGATGGCGGTCGCTGCCGAGGGGGACGCCGTCCCGCTGCTGGACCGCCCGGTCCGGCGACTCGTCGGCGACCGGACGGCGAAGGAGCTGGAGAAGCTCGGGGTCCGGACCGTCGAGGACGCGCTGCTGCACCTGCCGCGGCGGTACGTGGTCCCCGGGGAGCTCACCGACATGCGGTCCCTCACCGTCGGCGAGGACGTGACCGTCATGGCGCGGGTCGCCGGCGTCTCGCTGCGGCGGACCCAGCGCGGCACCGCCCTGCTCCACGTGACCATCACGGACGGCGTCCGGGAGATGCTGCTCGCCTTCTTCGCGCGGACCACGAAAGTGCTCGAGCACCACCAGCGGCGCCTCGCCGTCGGGCGCGTCGGGGTCTTCGGAGGCCGCGTCCGGGCGTACCGCGGCGCCTACGAGCTGACGCACCCGGACTACCAGGTCATCGGCGTCGACGTGGACGACGAGGCGGCCGCGCTGGACCGGTCGAGCCGACCGATGCCGTTCTACCCGGCCTCCTCGGCGCTGCCGACGTGGCGGGTCCGCAAGGCCGTCGCGACCGTCCTCGGCGCGGTGCGCCCCGAGGACGTCCTGGACCCGGTCCCGCAGGAGCTCCGCGCGGCCCGCGGTCTCGCCGACCGGTACAGCACGCTGCGGGAGCTGCACGACCCGGCCGACGAGGGGCAGTACCACCGTGGCCGGGACCGGATGCGGTACGAGGAGGCCTTCGTGCTCCAGGCCGCGCTCGCCCGACGGCGCCGCGCGGTCGCGCAGCAGGAGGCGGTCGCCCGTCCCGGTGCCCCCGACGCGGCGTCCGGACTCCTCGCGGCCTTCGACCTCCGGCTGCCGTTCACGCTGACCGCGGGTCAGGCCGAGGTGGGCGAGGCGATCGCCCGGGACCTCGCCCAGCCCCGGCCGATGCAGCGCCTCCTGCAGGGCGAGGTCGGGTCCGGCAAGACGCTCGTGGCCCTGCGGGCCATGCTCCAGGTCGTCGACTCCGGTGGGCAGGCGGCGCTGCTGGCACCGACGGAGGTGCTGGCCGCCCAGCACACGCGCACGCTGCGTTCGCTGCTCGGTCCGCTCGCGGAGGACGGGCTCCTCGGCGCGGCCGACGCGGCGACGCGCGTCACGCTGCTCACCGGGTCCCTCGGCGCCGCCGCACGGCGCGAGGCGCTGCTGGACGTCGCATCCGGGCGGGCCGGGATCGTCGTCGGCACGCACGCGCTGCTCGGCCCGAAGGTGCAGTTCGCCGACCTGGGACTCGTGGTGGTCGACGAGCAGCACCGGTTCGGGGTCGAGCAGCGCGACGCGCTGCGCACCCGCGCCGACGGGCCGACGCCCCACCTGCTCGTCATGACGGCCACGCCGATCCCGCGCACCGTGGCCATGACCGTGTTCGGGGACCTCGAGACCTCCACCCTCACGGAGGTCCCTGCCGGCCGCCCGGGCGTCACCACGCACGTCGTCCCGGCGGACAACCACGCCTGGCTGGAACGCACGTGGCGGCGCGTGCGCGAGGAGGTCGACGCCGGTCACCGGGTGTACGTGGTGTGCCCCCGGATCAGCGCCGACGACGACGCGGGGGACGAGGGCACGGACGCCGCCGACCTCGTCACGGACGTCGCGGGGCTCCGCTGGGAGGAGTCCCGCACGCCGGCGAGCGCCGACCCGACCGCGACCGACCGCGAGTTCCTCCGTCTCATGACCGCGGAGGGTTTCGTGCCACCGCCGGACGAGCCACGGCCGTTGCGGGCGGTGCTCGACGTCGCGCAGGAGCTGCGCGGGCACCCGGCGCTGGCCGGCGTCCCGATCGGCATCCTGCACGGCCGCCTCGGGGCCGCCGAGAAGGACGACACGATGGCCCGGTTCGCCGGCGGCGAGGTGCCCGTCCTCGTCTCCACGACCGTCGTCGAGGTCGGCGTGGACGTGCCGGAGGCGACCGTCATGGTCGTCATGGACGCGGACCGGTTCGGGCTGTCCCAGCTCCACCAGCTGCGGGGCCGGGTCGGGCGCGGGAGCGACCCCGGGCTGTGCCTGCTCGTGTCGTCCGCCGCCCCGGGCACCGCGGCGGCGGCGCGGACGGAGGTTCTCGCCTCGACGACCGACGGGTTCCGGCTCGCGGACGCGGACCTGCGTCTGCGCCGCGAGGGGGACGTCCTCGGGGCGTCGCAGTCGGGTCGCGGCAGCTCGCTGCGGCTCCTGCGGGTGCTGGAGGACGCCGACCTCATCGCGACCGCCCGGCAGGACGCGCTCGAGCTCGTCGAGGCCGACCCGTCCCTCGCGCGGTGGCCGGCGCTGCGTCGGGCCATCGACCGGTGGCTGGGCCCCGACCGCGAGGAGTTCCTCGAACGCAGCTGACGGCCGTCGTTAACCTGACCCGGTGACGAGGATCGTGGCCGGGACCGCCGGCGGCAGGACCCTGCGGGTACCCGCGCGGGGGACCCGGCCCACGAGCGACCGCGTACGGGAGGCGCTCTTCTCCCGGCTCGAGCACGCCGGGGTGCTCGACGGGGCGCGCGTGCTGGACCTCTACGCCGGCTCCGGTGCCCTCGGCCTGGAGGCCGCGAGCCGGGGGGCTGCGGAGGTGGTCCTCGTGGAGTCGGCCCGCGCGGCGGCGCAGGTCTGCCGGCAGAACGCCGCGACCCTGGGTCTGGCGGGCGTGCACGTCGTGGCCGAGAAGGTGATGACCCACCTGCGTCGCCCGCCCACCGGCCGGGGCGTCGACCTGGCGTTCCTCGACCCGCCGTACGACCTGCCCGAGGACGACCTGGCGGAGGCGCTCGCCGCCCTCGTGCCCCACCTGGCGCCGGACGCCGCCGTCGTCGTCGAGCGCGACGCCCGCACCCCCGCGCCGACCTGGCCGCCGGGGCTGGTGCGCTCGACCGACCGGCGGTACGGCGAGACCGTGCTGTGGTTCGCCGCCGCGGCGGACACGGCGGCGACCGCCACCCCGCCCGCGGCCGCGGACGGGCCTACAGTGACGGCGTGAGCAGCGACGCCCTCGGGCACGACCGGGTGGCCCGACCACCGCGCCCCGACGCGGGTGGGCCGGGCGCAGGGGTGGCCGTCTGCCCCGGCTCCTACGACCCGGTGACGCTCGGGCACCTCGACGTCATCGGCCGGGCCGCGCGGCTCTTCGGCACCGTCGTGGTCGGTGTGGCCACGAACTCCGCCAAGGCCGCGCTGCTGGACGCGCCGACCCGCGTCGAGCTCGCCCGCGCGGCCGTGGCCGGTCTGCCCAACGTCCGGGTCGAGGTCGTCCCCGGCCTGCTCGTGGACTTCTGCCGAGACGTCGGCGCGACGGCGCTCGTCAAGGGTCTGCGCGGTGGCGCGGACTACGACGCGGAGCTGCCCATGGCGCTGATGAACCGTCACCTCACCGGCATCGAGACCGTCTTCCTGCCCGCCGACCGCTCCGTGGTGCACATCGCGTCGTCCCTGGTCAAGGACGTCGCCCGGCACGGCGGCCGGATCGACGACCTCGTCCCGGCCGGCGTCAGCGGCGCGGTGCTGGCCCGGCTGGCCGATCTGGGTCACCTGGGCGCGGCCGGCGCCGCAGCCCCCACCGACGCGGACAGGAGGACGGCGCGATGACGGACAGCGGACCGGAGCAGGGACACCCCGGCGACGACGAGCGTCGGCGGCCCGAGGGGCTCACCGGGGTGCTCGACGCCCTGGAGCACGCCGTGAGCCAGGCGCGCGCCATGCCCATGTCGTCCTCCGTGCTCGTCAACCGGGCGGAGCTGCTCGACCTGCTGGAGTCCGCGCGTGCGATCCTCCCGGCGCAGCTGGCGCGCGCGGACGAGGTCCTCGCCGACGCCGACACCGTGCTCGCCGACGGCCGGCGCGAGGCCGAGGAGGTCGTCCAGGCCGCACGCGAACGGGCCGAGGAGCTGGTCGGGGAGCAGGAGGTGGTGCGCGCCGCGCAGCGGCGGGCGGAGGAGATCGTCGCCGAGGCGGAGCGGACGGCCGCCGGGCTGCGCCGGGACGCGGACGACTACTGCGACCGCCGGCTCGCGGACTTCGAGATCGACCTCGGCAAGGTCCTCGCCCAGGTCCAGGCGGGCCGGGCGAAGCTCGCCGGGCGGCTCGAGCTCGACCCGGGCGCGCGCGACGCGTGACGGTGGGCCGGTCCGCGGCCCGCGGCGTGAGCGGCCGCACATTTGGGTGGCCTGCTCCCATGCCGTAGGATCGACCGCTGGTCCTGCCGCTCATGGCGTGGACCGAGATCCCTCGACCCAGGACCGACGCTGTGGAGCGCCCCATCACCGCCGACCCCCGTTCCCCGTTCGTGCTCGACACCCACGAGCTCGCGCGGCGCCCGGGGACGATGCGAACGCTCCGGACGACGGTCCCTGCGCCCGAGGACCTCGGTACCGCCGTGATCGGCATCCCCGCCGGTGACGACCTCGACCTCGACCTGAGGCTCGAGTCCGTCATGGAGGGGATCCTCGTCTCCGGGACCGTCCGGGGCCGGGCCGTCGGGGAGTGCGTGCGCTGCCTGGAGGAGACGTCGGCCGACGTCGACGTCGACCTCCAGGAGCTCTACTACTACCCCGACCGTGCCCGCGTCGCGGCCGAGACCGGGGAGGACGAGGACGACGTCCGCGAGCTCGAGGGCGACCTGCTCGACATCGAGCCCGCGGTCCGGGACACGGTGGTGCCTGCGCTACCGTTCCGTCCTGTCTGCTCCGCGGACTGCCCGGGCCTGTGCCCGCAGTGCGGGGCGCGGCTGGCGGACCCGGAGAACGCCGACCACGCGCACGAGGTGCTGGACCCCCGGTGGGCCGAGCTCGAGCGCATGAAGACCTTGTTCGACGAACCGAAAGAGAGCTGATCGTGGCTGTTCCGAAGCGCAAGATGTCGCGCAGCAACACCCGTGCGCGTCGGTCGCAGTGGAAGGCCACTGCCACGACGCTCACCACCTGCCCGCGCTGCAAGGCGGCGACCATGCCGCACGTCGCGTGCCCGTCCTGCGGTGCGTACAACGGCCGGCAGTACGCCGAGGCGCTGCGGAGCGAGCACGAGGCGCGCTGAGCCGCTGCTCCCTGCCGGTGACCGGTCGACGTCCATGACCGAGCCCGCCACCCAGCTCGTCGAGAAGCTCGGGGTCCACCGGGACCCCGAGCGTCTCGTGCGGGCGCGGACGCCCCGGGCCGTCGCGCACGAGGC
>JACIXM010000144.1 GCA_014360395.1 Actinotalea sp. | reverse complement strand
CGGCGCGCCGTCGTCAGCGCAGGCCGGTGGTCCGCGCGAGGGCCAGCTGGAGCAGCTCGTCGACGAGCTCCTCGTAGGCCAGGCCCGAGGCCTCCCACATGCGGGGGTACATCGAGAACGGCGTGAACCCCGGCATGGTGTTGATCTCGTTGACCAGGACCGTCCCGTCCGCGCAGACGAAGGTGTCGACGCGCGCGAGACCCTCGCAGCCGATCGCCTCGAACGTCTCGGCCGCGAGCCGGCGCACCTCCCGCTCGGCCTCCTCGGACAGGTCGGCCGGGCAGCGCAGCGCCACGCCGTCCTCGTCGAGGTACTTGGCCTCGAAGTCGTAGAACGTGTGCTGCGGGTCGACCACGACGATCTCCCCCGGCACGGAGGTCCGCGGCGCCCCGCCGTCGCGGCCCCCGAGGACGGCGCACTCGATCTCCCGGCCGACGACGTTCGCCTCGACGAGGACCTTCGGGTCGTGCTCGGCGGCGGCCCGTACCGCGGCAGGCAGGTCGGCCAGGTCGTCGACCCGGCTGATGCCGAGGCTGGAGCCACCCCGGGCGGGCTTGACGAAGACCGGCAGCCCGAGCCGCGCGACCTGCGCGGTGACCCCCGCGGGGTCGGCCTCGAAGCGGCCGGGGCGCACCAGGACGTACGGCGCGACGGGGATCCCGTGCCCCTCCAGCACGACCTTCATGTAGTGCTTGTCCATGCCCACGGCGGAGGCCAGGACGCCGGCGCCGACGTAGCGGATCCCGGCCAGGTCGAGCATCCCCTGGATGGTGCCGTCCTCGCCGTACGGCCCGTGCAGCAGCGGCAGGACGACGTCGACGTGGCCGAGGGACTGCGCCGCGCCGTCGGACGGCAGGGCGACGAGCTCCTTGTCGTCCGACGCCAGCGGCACGACGACGGCGGCCCGGGCGTCCTCGTCCGTGACCTCCGGCAGACGCCCGTCCGTGATCGCCCAACGGGCCGGGTCGTCGGCGGCGAGGACCCACCGCCCCGTCCGCGTGATGCCGATCGGCACGACGTCGTAGCGCTCCCGGTCGATGGCGCGCAGCACGCCCGACGCCGTGACGCAGCTGATGCCGTGCTCCCCGGACCGGCCGCCGAAGACGACCGCGACGCGGGGCCGCCGAGGCGCGCCGTCACCGCCGGGCGTGTCGGCGTCGGTCGTGGGGCGGGGGGCGGGGGTGGCGTCCATCGGGGCCGACCCTACCGGGCGGCGACTACCCTGCAGCGGTGACCCTCGGCACGCCTCACGGCTTCTCCGACCCGCACGCGGACCGGCTCGCGACCGGCGCCGGCCACCTGGACGGGCTCTCCCCCGCGACCGTCGCCGTGGCAGCCGGTCGACCGGAGCGCCGGCAGGGCGCCCCGGTGAACCCGCCGGTGGTGCTCTCCTCGACCTACGTCTCCGCGGGTACGCCGGCGCCCGGCGAGCTGCTCTACGCGCGCGCCGACACCGAGACGTGGCAGCCGTTCGAGGAGGCGCTGTCGGCGCTCGAGGGGGCCGCGCTCCCCGCGCTCGTGTACGGCTCGGGCATGGCCGCCGTGGCGGCGGCGCTCTCGCTCGTCCCGCCCGGCGGACGCCTGGTCGTCCCGCGGCACGCCTACCAGATCACGCTCGGCCTGGCGGCGGACCTCGCCGCACGCGGCCTCCTGGGCGTCGAGCACGTCGACATCGCGGACACGGACGCCGTCGTGCGGGCCGTCCGCGGCGACGGCGCGTCCGGGACCCCGGCCGCGATGCTGTGGGTCGAGTCGCCGACGAACCCCATGCTCGAGGTCGCCGACCTGCCGGCGCTGGCGGCGGCGGCCCGGGGCTCCGGGGCGCTCGTCGTCGTCGACAACACGTTCGCCACGCCCCTCGTGCAGCAGCCGCTGCGCTCCGGCGCGCACGTCGTCCTGCACTCGGTGACGAAGTACCTGGCCGGGCACTCCGACGTCGTCCTGGGCGCCCTGGCGACCGACGACGACGCCCTGCGCGCCCGCCTGGCCTCCTACCGCACGCTGCACGGCGCGATCGCCGGCCCGTGGGAGGTGTGGCTCGCGCTGCGCGGCCTGCGGACCCTCGCGCTGCGGGTCGAGCGGTCCCAGGCCACCGCCGCCGAGCTGGCCGCCCGCCTCGCCGCACACCCGGCCGTCGCGGAGGTGCGCCACCCCAGTCTGCCGTCCGACCCCGGCCACGAGCGGGCCGCGCGCCTCCTGCAGGGCTACGGCTCGATCCTCGGGGTGCGCCCGCACGGGGGCCCGGAGGTGGCGGACGCCGTCGTCGACGCGGTGCGGCTGTGGGTCCCCGCGACGAGCCTCGGCGGGGTGGAGTCGAGCCTCGAGCGCCGCCGCCGCTTCGCGACGGAGTCGGCGACGGTCCCGGAGGACCTCCTGCGCCTGTCGGTCGGCATCGAGGACGTCGAGGACCTCTGGGCCGACCTGTCGGCGGCACTGGACGCGGCGCTGCGGGTCGTGGACCGGCGCTGAGGGCCGCGCGGCTCAGACCGGGTCGGGGTCGCTCGCGCGCGGGAGCGGCTCGTGGGCGCCCTGCACGCCCTCGGCGCGGTGGGGGCGCGACAGGAGTCGCCCGGCCATCTCCACCACCGGCAGGCGCCCGTCGAGGACGTCGACGACGGCGGCCGTGATGGGCATGTCCACGCCGACACGCTGCGCCAGGTCCAGCACGGACGTCGCCGACTTGACCCCCTCCGCGGTGCCTCGGGTGGCGGCGATCGCCTCCTCCAGGCCCAGCCCCCGGCCCAGCTGCACGCCCAGGGAGTGGTTGCGCGACAGCGGCGACGCGCACGTCGCCACGAGGTCGCCCATGCCCGCCAGGCCCGAGAACGTCTCGTGGTCCGCGCCGAGCGCGAGCCCGAGCCGCGTGATCTCGACCAGACCGCGGGTGATGACCGTCGCGGTCGTGTTGTTGCCGAAGCCCTGGCCCTGCGCGATCCCGACGGCCAGCGCGATGACGTTCTTCACCGCGCCGCACAGCTCGACGCCGACGACGTCGGTGTTCGTGTAGGGCCGGAAGGACGGCGAGGCGCAGGCCGCCGCGACGAGACGGGCGGTCTCCGGGTCGCTCGAGGCGACCACGGTCGCCGTCGGCTGCCGCTCGGCGATCTCCCGGGCCAGGTTCGGGCCGGAGACGACGGCGACGCGTGACGCCGGCAGGTCGAGGACCTCCTGGAGCACCTCGCTCATCCGCCGGTCCGTGCTCAGCTCGACGCCCTTCATGAGCGAGACGACGACGGCGTCCGGCTCGAGGTGGTCACGCAGCGGCGCCAGGATCGCGCGGGCGCTCTGCGCCGGGACGGCGACGGCGACCACCTGCGCACCCTGCAGCGCCGCGGCGGCGTCGGTGGTCGCGCTGACACGCTCGGGCAGGTCGAGGCCCGGGAGGTAGGCCTCGTTGCGGTGGTGCTGCGCGATCTCGCGGCAGACCGCCTCGGTGCGGCCCCACAGCGTCACGTCGCAGCCGGCGTCCGCGAGCACGGCCGCGAACGTGGTCCCCCAGCTGCCCGTGCCGAGCACGGCGGTGCGCAGCGGGGCCCTCCCGGAGCCCTCGGCGCGGCCAGCCGGCGTCGTCGTGCCCGTCACGGGCGGCTCTCGCGCCGGGGGTCCCACGGCGTCGTCGGCGGTGTCTCGCCCCGGATGTCCGCGAGCAGTCGCGTCACCGCTCCCATGATCCGGTCCGTGCCCTCGCGCAGCGTGGCGGCGTCGAGCGGCCGCCCGTACAGGTCGTCCAGGTCGACGGGCGGGCCCGCGACCACGGTGACCCGCTTGGGCGGGATCGGCCTGGGCAGCGTGCTGTACGGGCCCAGCAGGTCCTGCGGGCCCCACTGCGCGATCGGGATGACGGGGACCCGGGTGGTCAGGGCCAGCCGCGCCACGCCGGTCTTGGCGAGCATCGGCCACAGGTACGGGTCCCGGGTCAGGGTGCCCTCCGGGAAGACCGCGACGCACTCGCCGTCGGCGAGCGCCGCCTCGGCCGCCACGAGGGACTCCCCCGCCCGGGCGGAGTTGCGGAACACCGGGATCTGACCGCTCGCCCGGAGCAGCCTGCCGAACAGCGGCACGCTGAAGAGCGAGGACTTGGCGAGAACCTTGGGCGCCACGCCGTTGTCGTAGAGGTAGTGCGCGAACGTCAACGGGTCGACGTTCGTCATGTGGTTGGCGACCGCGATGAACCCGCCGTCGCGCGGCAGGTGCTCCATGCCACGCCAGTCGCGCCGCGTCACCGCCATCATCACGGGCCGCACGAGGCGGGCGATGGCGCGGTAGGCGGAGTTGGAGCGCTGCGGGGCGGGCACGGCAGGCGATGCTACCGGCGCTCAGCCGTGCGAGAACTCCGCGCCCAGCGCCGACAGCTTGTCCTGGAACCGCTCGTACCCACGGTCGATGAGCTGGATGCCGCGCACCGACGAGGTCCCCTTGGCCGCGAGCGCCGCGATGAGGTGGCTGAAGCCACCGCGCAGGTCCGGCACCTCGATGTCGGCCGCCGCCAGCGGCGTCGGTCCGGAGATGACGGCCGAGTGGTAGAAGTTCCGCTGCCCGAAGCGGCACGGGTGGCCGCCCAGGCACTCGCGGTAGACCTGGATGGTCGCGCCCATCCCCCGCAGCGCGTCGGTGAAGCCGAACCGGTTCTCGTAGACGGTCTCGTGGACGATCGACAGGCCCGTGGCCTGCGTCAGCGCGACGACGAGCGGCTGCTGCCAGTCGGTCATGAAGCCCGGGTGCACGTCGGTCTCCAGCACGATCGAGCGCAGGTCCCCGCCGGGGTGCCAGAAGCGGATGCCCTCGTCGTCGATGTCGAACTCCCCACCGACCTTGCGGAACGTGTTGAGGAACGCCGTCATCTCCGGCTGGCTCGCGCCGCGGACGTAGACGTCACCCCGCGTCGCGAGCGCCGCCGACGCCCACGAGGCCGCCTCGATCCGGTCGGCGAGCGCGGTGTGGCGGTAGCCGCCGAGGCGCGGGACGCCCTCGATCCGGATGACCCGGTCGGTGTCGACGGAGATGATCGCGCCCATCTTCTGCAGGACGTTGATCAGGTCCATGATCTCGGGCTCGATGGCCGCGTTGCTCAGCTCGGTGAGGCCCTCCGCACGGACGGCGGTGAGCAGGAGCTGCTCGGTCGCGCCGACGGACGGGTACGGCAGCTGGATCTTCGTGCCGCGCAGGCCGTACGGGGCGCGGATGTGGATGCCCTGCGTCCGCTTGTCCACCTCGGCGCCGAACTGGCGCAGGATGTCGAGGTGGTAGTTGATCGGCCGGTCGCCGATGCGGCAGCCGCCGAGGTCGGGGATGAAGGCCTCGCCGAGTCGGTGCAGCAGCGGGCCGCAGAACAGGATCGGGATCCGGCTGGACCCGGCGTGCGCGTCGATGTCCGCCACGTGCGCCGACTCGACGTTGCTCGGGTCGAGGGTGAGGACCCCGCCTTCGGCGTCGTTGTGGACGGTGACGCCGTGCAGCTCCAGCAGACCCGTCACCACCGCGACGTCCCGGATCTGGGGCACGTTGCGCAGCACCGAGGGGCCGTCGCCCAGGAGGGCGGCGACCATCGCCTTCGACACGAAGTTCTTGGCTCCGCGAACGGTGATCTCACCGTTGAGGGGGTTCCCGCCGTTCACGTAGAGCACGTCGTCCATGCGGGCCATGGTCCCCCACCGGGGGCCCAGCCGTCACCTCGAGGGGACGTGACCCTGGCGACTGCGGCGGCGACCCGGGGACGACGAGCGGCCGCCCGCGCGGGGCGGACGGCCGTTCGTGCCGGTCGGGAGGCCCGCTGGGGGCCGCGGATCAGGCGAGGGCGTCGTCGGCGTGGCGGGGAGCGGCGACCGGACGGGCTGCCACGACCTCGACCGGGGGCAGGTGCTTGGCCGGCAGGGTCCTGGGCCGCCACGCGGCGCGCTCGGCCTCGAACGCCGTGATCTCGGACTCGTGCTGCATCGTCAGCCCGATGTCGTCCAGGCCCTCCATGAGGCGCCACCGGGTGTAGTCGTCCACCTGGAACGGCACCGTGACGTCGGCGCAGTGGGCCTGCTTGGCCACGAGGTCGACGGTCACCTCGGTTCCCGGGTTGGCCTCGAGCACCTTCCACAGCAGCTCGGCGTCCTCCTGGGCGATCTGCGCCGCCAGGAGGCCCTGCTTGCCGCTGTTGCCGCGGAAGATGTCGGCGAACCGCGGGGAGAGCACCGCGCGGAAGCCGTAGTCCTTCAGCGCCCAGACGGCGTGCTCGCGTGAGGAGCCGGTGCCGAAGTCGGGGCCGGCCACCAGGACCGAGCCGTTCGTGTAGGCGTCCTGGTTGAGCACGAACGACGGGTCGCCCCGCCACGCCGCGAACAGCGCGTCCTCGAAGCCCGTACGGGTGACCCGCTTGAGGTACACCGCCGGGATGATCTGGTCGGTGTCGACGTTGCTGCGGCGCAGCGGGACGCCGACCCCGGTGTGCTGGGTGAACTTCTCCATCGTCCTCACGCTTCCGTCGTGACCGTCCGCCGGGCGGACGGCCGGGCTGCTGGCGCGGCGCCGTCGTGCGGGCGCGCCGGGGTCTGGGGTGGGGCCGTCAGGCCGACAGGAGGCCGCGGTCGGCGTCGGTCAGCGGGCTGCCGTCGGGGGCGACGACGTCGGGCCCGAGGTCCGCCACCGAGGACAGCGTCCCGCGGATCGCCGTCGCCGCCGCCACCAGCGGCGAGACGAGGTGGGTGCGGCCGCCCTTGCCCTGCCGGCCCTCGAAGTTCCGGTTCGACGTCGACGCCGCCCGCTCACCCGGCTGGAGCTGGTCGGGGTTCATGCCCAGGCACATCGAGCAGCCGGCGTTGCGCCACTCGGCACCGAAGTCCAGGAAGATCTTGTCCAGGCCCTCGGCCTCGGCCTGCAGCCGCACGCGCGCCGACGACGGCACGACGAGCACGCGCACGTTCTCGGCCCTGGTCCGCCCCCGGAGCAGCTTGGCGACCGAGCGCAGGTCCTCGATGCGGCCGTTGGTGCACGAGCCGATGAAGACCGTGTCCACCGCGATGTCGCGCAGCGGCGTGCCCGGGGTGAGCCCCATGTACTCCAGCGCCCGCTCGGCCGCGACGCGCTCGTTCTCGTCGGCCATGTCGGCCGGGTCCGGCACCGAGGCCGACAGCGGCAGCCCCTGACCGGGGTTGGTGCCCCAGGTGACGAACGGCTCCAGGTCGGAGGCCTCGAGGACGACCTCGGCGTCGAAGACGGCGTCGTCGTCGGTGCGCAGGGTCCTCCAGTACTGCACCGCCGCGTCCCAGTCGGCGCCCTCGGGGGCGTGCGGGCGGCCCTGGAGGTACGCGAAGGTCGTCTCGTCCGGCGCGATCATCCCGGCGCGGGCGCCGGCCTCGATCGACATGTTGCAGATCGTCATCCGCGCCTCCATGGACAGCGCGCGGATCGCCTCGCCGCGGTACTCCAGGACGTAGCCCTGGCCGCCGCCGGTCCCGATCTTGGCGATGATCGCCAGGATGATGTCCTTGGACGTCGTGCCCTTGGGCAGCGTGCCGTCGACCGTGATCGCCATCGTCTTGAAGGGCGCGAGCGGCAGCGTCTGGGTCGCCAGGACGTGCTCGACCTCGCTGGTGCCGATGCCGAACGCGAGCGCCCCGAACGCGCCGTGCGTCGAGGTGTGCGAGTCGCCGCACACGACGGTCAGGCCCGGCATGGTCAGGCCCAGCTGCGGCCCGACCTGGTGGACGATCCCCTGGTCCGCGTCGCCGAGGGAGTGCAGCCGGATCCCGAACTCCTGGGCGTTGCGGCGCAGCGTCTCGATCTGCGTGCGGCTCGTCCGGTCGGCGATCGGCAGGTCGATGTCGAGCGTCGGGGTGTTGTGGTCCTCCGTCGCGATCGTGAGGTCGGGCCGGCGCACGGGACGCCCCGCGAGGCGCAGGCCCTCGAACGCCTGCGGGCTCGTCACCTCGTGCACGAGGTGCAGGTCGATGTAGAGCAGGTCGGGTGCGCCGTCCGTCCCGCGGCGCACGATGTGCGCGTCCCAGACCTTCTCCGCCAGCGTGCGGCCCATGTGATGCTTCCTCTCAGGTGTCCGTGCCCGGCGGGTGTTCCGGGATCCGGTTGGCCGAGGGACTTGCGTCTCAGCGCGTGAGACGCCAATATCGACCTATGGACAACTCTAGCGGAGTCGGCGTCCTGGACAAGGCCGCGTCGGTCCTGAGCGCCCTGGAGGCAGGGCCCGCGACCCTCGCCCAGCTCGTCGCCGCCACTCACCTCGCCCGGCCCACCGCCCACCGCCTGGCCGTCGCCCTCGAGCACCACCGGCTCGTCGCCCGGGACATGCAGGGCCGCTTCGTGCTCGGTCCGCGCCTGTCCGAGCTCGCCACGGCCGCCGGCGAGGACCGCCTCCTCGCCGCCGCCAACCCGGTGCTCACAGCGCTGCGGGACCACTGCGGGGAGAGCGCTCAGCTCTACCGCCGCCAGGGCGACCAGCGCATCTGCGTCGCGGCCGCCGAGCGGCCCATGGGCCTGCGGGACTCCATCCCCGTCGGCGCGACGCTGACGATGCACGCGGGGTCGGCCGCCCAGATCCTGCTGGCCTGGGAGGAGCCGGACCGGCTGCACCGCGGGCTGCAGGGCGCCAAGTTCACCGCGACCATCCTGTCCGGCGTCCGCCGTCGGGGCTGGGCGCAGTCCGTGTCCGAGCGGGAGGCCGGCGTCGCGTCGGTGTCCGCCCCGGTCCGGGGCCCGTCCGGCCGCGTCGTGGCAGCCGTGTCGATCTCCGGCCCGGTGGAGCGCCTCGGGCGGCAGCCCGGGCGCCTGCACGCCGCCGCGGTGGTCGCCGCCGCCAACCGCCTGTCCGAGGTGCTGCGCCGCACCACCGAGTAGCAGGCCCTGTCCCCGGTCGCCGACGACGCCGACTCCGCCCACGAGGGGCTCCGCACCGCGGGGCCCCTCGTTCCGCGTCCGGGCAGGCGGCGGCTGCCCGCTGTCGACGTCATCCGGCGGCGTGGGGTGGCCGTGGCCCGGCATGCGGGACGAGGACTCCCCGCGAGGGCGGGCGGCGGCGGCCGGACAGCACGAAGGCCCGGTCGCTGGGCGACCGGGCCTTCGTGAGACGTACCCCCAAGGGGATTCGAACCCCTGTTACCGCCGTGAGAGGGCGGCGTCCTAGGCCACTAGACGATGGGGGCCTGAGCCGGATCTGGGCCCGAGGGCTTCGATCCGTCGAGAACCTTACACCATCTCCGCCGGGCCTTCGACCACCCCTCGAACGAGGGGAAACCGCAGGTCAGCGAAGCGCTGGGGTACCAGGACTCGAACCTAGACTAAGTGAACCAGAATCACTCGTGCTGCCAATTACACCATACCCCATGGGGTACAACTCCCAGCTCCACGCTCCGCTGAGGAGCGCCCGATCCGGTCGTCGTACCGCCGGGAGACATTACCCGACCCCGGGCGGCGCTCCAAACCGGTGCCCGGGAACCAGCCGGCGCGGGCCG
>JACIXM010000143.1 GCA_014360395.1 Actinotalea sp. | reverse complement strand
TACCGGCGCGGGCGGCGCCGGGGTGGCGGCGTGTCGTCGGGGGCGGGGCCCACGGGCTGCCCGATCGCCGGGGCGGGACCTGTCGCGCTCACGAGTCCTCGATGGTGCGCACCACCCGGGCCGGGTTGCCGACGGCGACGACGTTCGCCGGCAGGTCCTTGGTGACGACGGCGCCGGCGCCGACGACGGTGTTCTCGCCGATCGTCACCCCCGGCAGCACGATGACGCCGCCGCCGAGCCACACGTTGTCACCGATGGTGATGGGCTTCGCGGCCTCCCACTTGTCCCGGCGCGGACCCGGCTCGACCGGGTGCGTCGGGGTGAGGAGCTGGACGTTGGGGCCGATCTGCACGTCGTCACCGATCGTGATGGCCGCGACGTCGAGGGCGACCAGGCCGTGGTTGGCGAAGCTGCGCGAGCCGATGCGGAGCTGCGACCCGTAGTCGACGTAGAGCGGTGGGCGGAGGTACGTGTCCTCGCCGATCCCGCCGAGCAGCTCCTCGAGCAGCGTGCGGCGCAGGGCGTGCTGCCGCGGCGACGTCGCGTTGTACGCCGCCATGAGGTCCGACGCCACGGCGTTGGCCTCGAGGAGCTCGGGGTCGTCGGCGATGTAGAGGTCGCCGGCGAGCATGCGCTCGGTCATGGTGCGGCCGTCGGGCGTCGTCGTCATATGGACGAGCGTACACAACGCGCGGGCGGCCGGAGCGGGACCTTCGTCGTCGACAGCGGTCCACCCGAACGGAGCTAGCTCGCAGGAGAGTGAGCTGTGAAGCTCGCGGGATGGCGGGGGTCAGGCATCAGCGCTTCGTGCGCTCGAACCTGACACCGGGCGAGAGCGCCGAGGTCGAGCAGGTGTCGGCGCTGGCAGAGCGGCTGGTTCACCATCTCGACCACCACGCAGCGGAGATCGACCTGGTGCACGTCCACAGTGCGCAGAGCAGTGCTGTGCAGAGCATCGTCGCCTCCTTGCTGCGCGAACGCCTCGGCTTCCGGGAGGAGGTCGTCCTCGCGCCGCAGGAGGGCTTCACGACGAGGGCGCGCCCCGACTTCGTGTACGCGCTCGGTGACGGCCGCGGGGTCATCGCCGAGGTCGAGCGCGGGGGAACGACGACGAACAACCACGACCTCAAAGACCTCTGGAAGACGCACATCGCTAGGAACGCGCACCACCTGTTCCTCGTCGTGCCGAACGCGAACTGGAACGAGGCCGGGACCGCCCGCGAAAGGCCGTACGCGCGAGTCGTCTCCCGCCTGGGGTCGTTCTTCGGGGACGCCCGGCGGGAGGTCGACGTCGTCAGCCTTCACGTCTTCGGGTACTGCCGAACGGTATGACGCGAGCCCTGGGCGGCGGCGTCGGTCGATACTGCCCGGGTGGATGACACGCGCTGCCCCTGCGGGACCGGGCTGGTGTACGGCGAGTGCTGCGGGCCGCTGCACAGGGGCGAGCGCGCACCCACGGCCGAGCGGCTCATGCGGTCGCGCTTCAGCGCCTTCGCGACCGGCGACACCGCCTACCTGCTGCGCACGTGGCACCGCTCGACGCGGCCGCACACGCTCGAGCTCGACCCGGAAGACCGGTGGTACCGCCTGGACGTCCTGCGCACGGAGCGCGGCGGGCTGCTCGACACGGACGGTGTCGTCGAGTTCCGGGCGTACCGCCGCTCGCCGTCCGGCCGCGGCACGCTGCACGAGGTGAGCCGGTTCGTGCGCGAGGACCGACAGTGGTTCTACGTGGACGGCGCGGTGTCCTGAGGGCGCCCGACGGGCGCGGTGTCCTGAGCCGCGCCTGGCAGCGGACCGGCCGCGGATGCCGACGACGCGGGCCCGACATAGCGTCGACGGTGACCCCCGAACGCACGACGAACGGAGGACACCCATGTCGCACCTCACCGGCAAGACCGTCGCCTTCCTCGCCACGCACGGCT
The DNA here is from genome assembly GCA_014360395.1 of Actinotalea sp. GTDB lineage: Bacteria > Actinomycetota > Actinomycetes > Actinomycetales > Cellulomonadaceae > Actinotalea. The sequence continues at coordinate 2,693 of JACIXM010000143.1, read as the reverse complement.
TCGAGGACAGCGAGCTGACCAGCCCCTGGCGCGCCGTCACCGAGCACGGCGCCCGAGCCGTCCTGGTCTCGTCCGAGAACGGCACGATCACCGGCAAGAACGGCCATGAGGCCACGGTCGACGAGTCGGTCGGCGAGGCGGACGCGTCCCGCTTCGACGCGCTCGTCCTGCCCGGCGGCGTCGCCAACGGCGACAAGATCCGCATGGACGCCGACGCGGTCCGCTTCACCCGCGCCTTCTTCGAGCAGGGCAAGCCGGTCGGCGTCATCTGCCACGGCGGCTGGATCCTCACGGACGCGGACGTCCTGCGCGGCCGCACCATGACGTCCTACCCGTCGCTGAAGACCGACCTGCGCAACGCCGGCGCCACGTGGGTCGACGAGGAGGTCGTCACCGACCAGGGCCTCGTCTCCAGCCGCGTGCCCGACGACCTGCCGGCGTTCAACGCCAAGCTGGTCGAGGAGATCGCCGAGGGCGTGCACGAGCGCCAGTCCGCCTGACCACCCCTCGCCGAGCCCCCTCCCGCCCCCGGGCGCGAGGGGGCTCGCGACGTGCGGACGCTGGTGGGGCCGGGGCCCGGCAGCCGCCCGCTCAGAGCGTGATGGCTCCCGTCGCCAGGGCCCAGACGCCGACGACGGCGCCGAGGGCCGAGACCGCGAAGATCACCAGCTCGCCCTGGGAGAAGACACGGCGCCCCTGCTCGCGACGAGCCATGACGAAGAGCACGGTCGCCGGCGCGTAGAGGACGAAGGACAGCAGCAGGTACGTCGGCCCGGCGGCCCACAGCAGGAACGCGGCGTAGAGGGTCGCGACCGCCGCGACGACGAGGTCGCGTCCCCAGACCCGCTCGCCCGGCGCGTAGCCCTCACGCCGCAGCACCAGGCGCAGCCCGTACCCGGCGGCGAGGAGGAACGGCACGAGCACCAGGGCGCTCGTCAGCTCCAGCGCCAGCCCGAACGCGTCCTCCGAGGCCAGCGTCACGAAGAGCAGCACCTGCACGACGACCGAGGTGAGCATGAGCGCGCCGACCGGCACGTCCTTGCGCTCCCGCGCCAGGAAGCGCGGCATGTCCCGGTCCTGCGCCGCGACGAACATCACCTCCGCGGCCATGAGCGTCCACGCGAGGTACGCGCCACCGACGGACACCACGAGCCCGACGGCGACCAGGGCCGCGCCCCAGGGCCCCACGGCGGCCTGGAAGACGCCGGCCATCGACGGCTCGGACAGCTCGGCGATCTCCGCCCGCGGCAGGATGCCGTACGCGACGATCGTCACCGAGGCGAAGACGGCGAGGACGCTGAGGAAGCCGAGCAGCGTCGCCCGTCCGACGTCCTGGCGACGGCGCGCGTGCCGGGAGTAGACGCTCGCGCCCTCGACGCCGAGGAAGACGAAGACCGTGGTGAGCATGGTGGCGCGGACCTGCTCCCACAGCGGCGGCGCGGCCTCCCCGCCGGACAGGTTCTCGACGAACACCGCCGGGTCGAAGACGAACGCGCTGAGCAGGACGAACGCGAGGATCGGGAGCAGCTTCGCGACGGTGACGACGCGGTTGACGGCCGTCGCCTCGCGCACCCCGCGGCGCACGAGCAGGTAGAACACCCACAGCCCCACGGAGGAGAGCAGGACCGCGAGCAGGGTGTCACCCGCACCGAGCGCCGGGAAGACGCCGCCGAGGGTGGACATGATGAGGACCCAGTACGTGACGTTGCCCGCGCACGCGCTGACCCAGTACCCGAAGGCGGAGAAGAAGCCGAGGTACTCCCCGAAGCCCGCCTTGGCGTAGGAGTACACGCCCGCGTTGAGGTCCGGCCGCCGCACGGCGAGGTTCTGGAAGACCAGCGCGATCATGAGCATGCCGGTCCCGGCGACGGCCCACGCCACGAGGGCGCCCCACACGCCGGTCTGGGCGGCGAAGCGCCCCGGCAGCGAGAACACCCCCGCCCCGACCATGGAGCCGACGACGATCGCGGCGAGCGTCGGCACACCCACCGTGCGCGCGACCCCGGCTGGGGCTGCGTTGGTACTGACGGACACGAGCTCCCCTGGGTTACATACCTATGAGATGAACCTCAGCAGTATGCACGCCGGTGCCAGTGCCCTCCGAGGCCGCAGGTCCCCGGTTCGCCGCTCGGCGCCGCTGACCTGGGGCGCAACCGTCCCTCGGTGGGGAGGCTCACAGCCCGAGGGCCCCCGGCCCCTGCGCCGCGGGCCCGGGCGCAGCCCCTCAGTCGACCGTGAAGCGCTGCGCGTCGGCGCAGAAGTCGCCGACCCCGCCGCGTCCCACGACGCGGAAGTCGTACTCGTCGACGACCTCATCGGTGGACAGGTCGACGACGACGACGGAGCTGAAGCGACCGTCGTTGCGGCTGTCGCGGCGCCCGCCCTCGTCGAAGATCACGAAGTGGAAGACCGTGGCGATGCGCAGCGTCGCGAACTCCTCGTCGAGCGACAGCACCTTGATGTCCTTGTCCAGCCAGCTGAAGACGCCCGTCCAGGACCGACCGGTCTCTGTGTTCGTGTACGTGCTGACCTCGTGCCCGCGGCCCGTGAAGACCAGCGGTGCGCCCGGGGCCCTCTGGCGCAGCGTGATCTCGAACCTGCCGACGAACCGCGACGTGATCGTGATGTCGTCCGCCGGGTCCTCCGTGTCGTCACCGCACGTGTCGATGACGGTGTCGTCCCACTCCACGACG
>JACIXM010000142.1 GCA_014360395.1 Actinotalea sp. | reverse complement strand
ACCTCGTGCCCGCGGCCCGTGAAGACCAGCGGTGCGCCCGGGGCCCTCTGGTGCAGCGTGATCTCGAATCTGCCGACGAACCGCGACGTGATCATGATGTCGTCCGCCGGGTCCTCCGTGTCGTCACCGCACGTGTCGATGACGGTGTCGTCCCACTCCTCGACGATCCTCTCGACCGGCGGAGGCGCGGCCTGGGCCGGAGCGCCGGCCAGCACCAGAGCGAGGGTGCCGGTGCCGGCGAGGAGTGCGCGGATGCGGATGCGTGCCATGGGGTGTCTCCCGTCCTGCGCCCGGGGCGCCGTCGTGAGCTGGGTCCGGTCGGCGGCGGCGGCGCTGCCGGCCCGTACCGGTCCGTGCCGGTCCGACCACTGTCTTCCTCTCGGGGCCGAGGCGTCCTACGCTCGTTCCACTGAGCGACACGGGTCCTCCCGTGTCCGTTCCGGGCAGGGGCTGCGTTGGACGACCACACCGTGGTGGGGCGGGCGCTCGCGATCCTCGAGACCGTGGCGGCGTCGTCGTGCGCCGTCCCGCTCGCGTCGCTCGCGCGGTCCACGGGGGTCCCCAAGCCGTCGGCGCTGCGCATCGCGAACGACCTCGTGACGCGGGGGCTGCTCGCCCGCACCGACGAGGGCTTCACGACCGGGTCGCACCTGCGCGCGCTCGGCGCCCTCGCGCTGGACCAGGCCGCCTACCGGGGCGCAGCTGGTCCCCTGCTATGGGAGCTGCACGTCCGGACGAGCCAGGTGGCGTTCCTCGCGGTGGTCGACGGACCCCTGCTCGTGCTGGTCGACGCGGTGGCCGGAGGCCTCGCGCGCAGGACGCCCCTGCCGCCGACCGGTGGCTGGGCCCAGCGGCTGGACCGGCCGGACGTGCTGACGACCGCCGCCGGGCGCGTCGTCCTCGCCGACCGCCCGGAAGCGGCCCGGTCGATCGCCGCCCGGGGTGCGCCGCGCATGACGCCGTACACGGTCACCGCGCCGCGACCCCTCGGGGACCACCTGCGCCGCGTCCACGACGACGGCGTCGCCCTCGAGCGCGAGCAGCGCCGTGTCGGCTGGTCCTGCGTGGCGGCACCGGTCCGGTGCGACGGACGTGTCGTCGCGGTGGTGGGGCTGGCCGGCCGGACCACAGGCTGGTCACCGGAGCGTCTGGCCCCGGTCCTCCGGGCCGGCGCCGTCGCCCTGTCGGCCGCGGCGTCGTAGGCGATCGGCGAGCGCTCAGCGCGCCCGGTGGGACCCGCCCGCGGGCCCGTCGGGCCGGGTGGTCAGGGGCCGACGGCGACCGGGCGGTCCGCGTCCCGGATCCAGTGCGACCACGACCCGGCGTACAGCGCCGCGTCCACGCCGACCTCGTGGAGCGCGAGGACCAGCTGCGCCGCAGTGACGCCGGACCCGCAGTACGCGCCCACCCGGGCGGCCCCGACCGCGGCGCCGAGCACCTCGCGCAGGCGCTCGCGGGCCAGGTACCGGCCGTCGGGGCCCAGCAGCGTGGCCGTCGGCACGTCCACCGCGCCCGGGATGTGCCCGGCGACCGGGTCGATCGGCTCCGTCTCCCCGCGGAACCGCTCCGGCGCCCGCGCGTCGAGGAGCACGCCGGCCTGACCGGCCAGGACGTCGTCGGCGTCGAGGACGCGGAGCCCGCCGGGGCGGACGACGCCGTCCGGGGCCGGGTCGGGCGCGACGTCCCCCTCCTCGAGCGCGCCGCCGGCCGCGACCCAGGCCGGCAGGCCGCCGTCGAGCACGCGCACCCGCTCGTGTCCGGCCCACCGCAGGACCCACCACGCCCGCGCCGCCGCCGCGGCGACGCCGCCGTCGTAGGCGACGACCTCACGGTCCGGACCGACGCCGATCCGGCGGAGCGTCGCGACCAGCGCGTCCTCAGACGGCAGCGGGTGTCGTCCGCCGTCCCCCGGAGGTGAGGCGAGCTCGTGGTCGAGGTCGAGGAAGACGGCGCCGGGCAGGTGGCCCGCCACGTAGCCCGCCCGGTCTGAGCCCGCGAGCGTCCAGCGGACGTCGAGCAGGAGGGGCGGAGCGGCGCCGTCGTCGGCGAGACGGGCGAGCAGGGCCTCGGGCGAGATCAGCGCGGACGTCACCGAACCACTCTCCCACCGGTCGCCGCCCCCGTCGCCGCCAGGCCTGGGCCCCAGCGGGGAAGGTTCGTGCCGCTATCCGCCACGAGGTCTCCCCGCTGAGGAGCGTGCCGGCTGGACGGGGTCGCGGGCGGGGGTGGGCGGGATCGCGGTCGGGCAGGGCGGGCGGCGGCGAGCCGGCTCAGCGGACCGCGGGCTCCTCCAGCAGGCGGCGGGCCGCGACACCGATCGCCGCGCTGTACGTCGGGTAGGCGAACTCCACCTTCGCCAGCGTCGCGACGTCCACGCCCGCGGCCATCGCCGTCGTCACCGCCTGGATGACCTCGACGGCGTTCTCCCCCACCGCGTGCGCGCCGAGCAGGTACTCGCGCCGGCGGTCCGCGACGAGCTTGAGGAACCCGCGCGGGCGGTCGTCGATCGCGGGCCGCTCCAGGTCCTCGTACGCGACGAGGGTCGTGACGCAGTGCTCGTCGCGCTCGCGCGCCTGGTCCTCGGTGAGTCCGACGTCCGCGTAGTCCGGGTCGGTGAAGCCGCCGGCGGGCAGGAGGTGGTGCGGCGCCCGGACCGTCGTCCCGAGGACGGCGTTGCGCGCCGCCGCCTCCGCCTCCGCGTTCGCGGCCTGGACGAGCATCGCGGCACCGTTGGCGTCGCCCGCGACGTAGACGTGGCCGACGTTGGTCGCGAGGTACTCGTCGACGGGGATGGCCCCCTGCTCGGCCTCGACGCCCGCGGCCTCGAGCCCCAGGTCCTCGATCGCGGCCGGCCAGCCCGTCGACATGATGACCGCGTCGACGACGACGTCGCGGGTCTCCCCCTCGACGGTCCAGGCCAGGCGGATCCCGTCGTCGGTGCGCTCCAGCCGCTCGACCGACTCGATCCCGGCCTCGACCCGGACACCCTGCTCGCGGAACGCCTTCTCGACGTGCGCGGAGACGTCAGGGTCCGAGGGGGCGAGGATCCGCGGGGCGACCTCCAGCAGCGTCACCTCGCTGCCGAACGCGTTGAAGATCGTCACGAGCTGGGCGCCCGTGTTGCCCGCGCCGACGACGGCCACGCGCCCGGGCAGCTCCGGCAGGTCCAGCACCTCCTCCGGCATGGTCGCGAGCTCCGCGCCGGGCACGGGCAGGCGGCGGGAGTGCCCGCCCACGCAGAGGACCACGGCCTCGGCGCGGACGCGGCGCGGGGCGTCGTCGTCCGCGCGGATCTCCAGCTCGTGCGGGGAGACGAAGCGCGCCCGGCCGCGCAGCAGGTCCACGCCCGCCGCCTCGAAGCGGCCGGCGTCGTCCTTGGTCTGCCGGACCCGCTCGACCGTGGCGCGGACGCGGGCGACCGTCGTCGGCCAGTCGATGCGCTGCTCGGTGACGGCGATGCCGTAGACGTCGGCGGTACGGACCTCGCGCATGAGGCGGGCGGTCTTGGCCAGGACGCGCGTGGGGACGCAGCCGGAGTTGACGCACGTGCCGCCGGTCGGCCCGGACTCGACGACGCCGACCCGTGCGCCGAGCTCCGCCGCCCGCAGCGCCGCCGCCGTGCCCGCCGGGCCGGCGCCGACGACGAGGACCTCGTAGGTGTCGATCATGCGACCACTCTGCGGGCTGGGCGGCGCGCCCGCGAGAGGAGGCGGAACACCGCCGTCGCGTCGACCGTTGCGGGCAAGGAGTGCACCACCCCTGACCACCGAGGAGCCCCATGGACCAGCGCACCGTCGTCATCACCGGAGCCAGCGACGGGATCGGCGCCGCCGCGGCGCGGGCGCTGAGCGAGCGGGGCGACCGCGTCGTCGTCGTCGGCCGGTCGGCGGCGAAGACGCGAGCCCTGGCGGAGGAGCTCGGGGCGCCGCACCACCTCGCCGACTTCGCCGACCTGGACCAGGTCCGCCGGCTCGCCGAGGAGCTGCGGGAGGCGTACCCCCGGATCGACGTGCTCGCCAACAACGCCGGCGGCGTCATGGGAGCGCGGGAGGTCACGGCGGACGGCCACGAGAAGACGCTCCAGGTCAACCACCTCGGGCCGTTCCTGCTGACCCACCTGCTGCTGGACCGCCTGCGCGAGGCCCGGGCCACGGTGATCAACACCTCGAGCGCGGCCGCGCGGCTGTTCGGGAGGATCGACCTGCACGACCTGCACAACGAGCGGCGGTACTCCGCGCAGAAGGCCTACGGCGACGGCAAGCTCGCGAACATCCTCTTCACGCGCGAGCTGCACCGGCGGCACGGGGACGCGATCGCGACGGCGGCGTTCCACCCGGGCGTCGTCGCGACGAGCTTCGCGACCGAGTCCCACAGCCTCTTCCGGGCGTTCTACCGCACGTCGCTGCGCCGGTTCTTCATGCTCACGCCCGAGCAGGGCGCCGACACCCTCGTCTGGCTCGCGACGACCCGCCCGGGCCAGGACTGGACGCCCGGCGCCTTCTACGAGAAGCGCCGCCCGCAGAGGACCAACCCCCAGGCCGACGACGCGTCGCTGGCCGCCGGCCTCTGGGACCGCAGCGCCGCCCTGGTCGGCCTGCCCGCCTGACCCGTCCGACGCCGGCCGGACGGGTCAGGGGAGCCAGGCGGTGCGCCGGCGGCGGGTGGCCTTCCGCCACGTCCGCCGGAACGCCGCCCGGGCGTCGGCGGCCCGGTGGCGCTCCAGGCCGTGCAGCAGGCCCCAGGTGAAGCCGTTCTCCCCGGCCAGGTGCGCCTCGACGCCCAGCTCCCGCAGCGCCGCACGGGCGACGACGCTGTCCTGGTGCTCGCCGAGGGCGTCCTGGACGTCCTCCACCCGTCCCGCGAACCGCCTCACCCGCCCGCCCAGGGCCGGCACCGCGAGCTCGGCGGCGTAGCGGACCCGCCGCACACCCTTGCGCGCCTCGTGCAGGGCGAGGTCGCGGGCGCCGTCGTCGGCCGCCTCCTCGACGCCGCGGACGCGCCCGACGGCGTCCCGCCACACCCGCGCCACGGCGCGCGGCAGGACCTTCGCGGCCTTCCTCCGGGCCTTCGGCCGCCACGGCGGCGCCATGACCAGCGCGTCGAGGTCGTCCAGCAGCCGCAGGTACGGCTCGCCGGCGAGGTACCGGACGACGGCGTCCTGGGCCTCGCGGTGCTCCTGGCGCGCCCGGTCCTGCAGCCGCCGCTCGACGGGACCGAGCACGAGCGCGGGGTCCTGCTCGGCCAGGAGCCCGCCGAGCCGCGCCGCGAGGACCTCGGCGTCGCGCGCCCGCCCCAGGGGCTCGCCGAGCGCGTCGAGCGCCTCCCGCACCGGGTCCGTGGTGGCACGCGCCAGGACCGACCGGTACGTCCTGAGCACCGAGCGCAGGCGCCGAGCCGCGACACGCATGCGGTGCACGGCGTCCGGCTCGTCGGCGCGGACCTGGGGGTCGAGCGCCTGGAGCGCCGCGACCTGCTCGGCGAGGTGGCGCCAGACGACGTCGCCCGCGGTCCCCTCCGGCAGGCCGCTGCGCGGCTCGGCGGGCGGCTCGGCGACCTCCGGCATGGCGGACCGCAGCAGCCGCCCGACCTTCGAGGCGTGCCCGGCCGGGACGGCACCGGCGCTGAGGAGCCGCTCGCGGGCGGCCTCGAGCAGCGCGTCGTCGCCGTCGACGAGCTCGACCTCCCACTCCCGCCAGGCGCTGCCGGCACCGGGACGGGCGTCCTCGGCCGGTCCCCCGGCGTCTGCCGCACCCCGCGTCCGGCCGGCACTGCCGACGATGCCGTCGACGGCGTCGTCGGCGACCTCGGCGAGCACGGTCCCGTCGTCGGTGAGCAGGCGGTGCACCCCACGCCGGGTGCGCAGCGTCGCGACCGGCACGAGCGTCCCGGTGCGGACGTGGACCTGCACCTGCCGGCGCAGCTCGGCCGGCACCGTGCGGGTCGACCGGCCGAGCGGCAGGTGCGTCTCCGAACGGTCACCCCCGGGGAGCGGGCGCTTGAGGTGCCAGCCCTCGTCGGACCCACCGGCCCGACGCCGCAGCGTGGTGCGGTTCCGCAGGAGCCGCAGGTCCGCGGTGTCGAAGTAGACCGCCTCGAGGTCGACGACCTTCGACTGCACGGACGCGACGCCCGGCAGCCCCTCGAGCGCGGGGAGCTCGACCCCCTCGGGCACGTCGAGCTTGATCTCGCGTTCCACCTGGGTCGTCGCCATGGGCCCCATCGTGTCCGCAAGGCTGCGTGCGCGCAGCCGCTGCCCGGCCCGCCACGTCCGCAGCGGCCGCGGCGCGACACGGTCGAGGCGGCGGCACCGACCCCTGCACCGGTACCGCCGCCCCGCGACCCACGCCCTGACCCGGCCGCCTGACCCGCGCCACGTCCGCCCCGGGCCGCCACCGGCCCGGGACCCTGCTCAGCCCAGGTGGGCCGTGATCCGCTCGACCTCGCCCGCCCGGGCGAAGACGGCGGCGCTGAGGTCGGCGGGCAGGACGCCGTCGGGCGCCTCCACGACGCGCCCGTCGGCCAGCGCCACCTCGACGCGGACCACCCGCGCGACGGCCGCCGTCGTCGTGCCGTGCTGCGCGTCCACGACGCGGCGGTAGACGACCGGGACCTGGCAGAACGTGAACGCGAGCGAACCCGCCGGGAGCTCCGCCTCGTGCTGCCCGCCTGCGGTGTCGCGGAACCGGACCGTCGTCGGCTCGGTGGTCCACTCCCCTGCGCGCAGCAGCGCCGGCCGGACGACGACGCGCCCGTCCTCCACCCGCAGGCCGAGCTCACCGAGGCGCGTGAGCACCTCCTCCTTGACCTGACCGGTCATGCCCGGCTGGCGAGCGCCCCGGCCGCCCGGGGTGTGGGAGTACGGGTCGATCGGGAAGGCGCCGTACTGCCGCGGGCTCTTGCAGTACCCGAGGCCCTGACGGACGTCCTCGTAGGCGGCGGCGAGGTCGGCGACGACGTCGGCCGGCGCCCCGGTCGCGACGGCGAGCTCGTGGTGCTCCTGCACGGCCAGCAGCAGCTTGGACACCATGTGCCAGTAGATGCTGCCCAGGCCCTCGAAGGCGAAGAACGAGCCGGAGCGGCCGGTGAACTCGGCGTGGCGGAAGACGTCCTCGAAGACCTCCAGCAGGCGCCCGCGCTCCCGCGCGACGAGCTCGGGGTCCACGGCGCCCGACGACGCCGCGGCGTGCAGCCCGGCCCGCACGTCCCGCTCGTTGCGCACCGACGGCGCGAAGCGGTAGTCCCCGTGCCGGTCGCGCAGCACGACCGAGCGGTCGCCCGCCTCGACGAGGGCGGCGAGCAGCGGGGCCGTCGCCGCGACGTCGGCCGGCACGCGGTTCTTCGCCAGGAAGCCGGGCAGGTCGCGGTCGGGGTAGAGCAGGTAGCTGTGCTGGTCCTCGCGGTACAGCGCCGAGGTGCGCAGCGCCACGAGCAGGTCGCGCGCCTCGGCCGGGTCCAGCAGACCGGAGGACAGGACCGCGACCTGGCCCTCGAGCATGACCTGCAGGCGCCGGACGCCCGCGCGGTCCGCGCCGAGGTCGATGACGTTGTAGGAGTGGAAGAGACCGTCCTCGCGGCGGTTGGCCCGCAGCCCGGAGTCGACGTAGCGGCGCGCGACGTCGAGGAGCTCGCCGACCTGCGCCCGCTCAAGGGTGACGGTGTGCCCGTCGAAGCCGCCGTACACCTGCGAGCGGTACGCGGTCCCGGCGGCGCCGAGCTCGTCCATGACGGTCCGGCGCAGCTCGTCGGTGAAGCCCTCGACGGTCGCACCGACGTGACGGGTCAGCGTCGCGGTGACGTCCCGGAAGAGGTCGGCGAGCTCGGTGGTCACCGTGACGTCGCGGTCCAGGAGCCCCGCGACGACGTCGAGGTAGCGGCGGACGTACGCCAGCGTCACCACGGACAGGCCGCGGCCGACCAGCGCGTTGTTCCCGTCGTTCCACTCGGGGCGCTGGGTGTTCATCCAGATGCCACCCTCGGGGACGAGGTTGACGAGCTTCGCCAGGACGAGGAGCAGGAGCTTCTCGGCCAGCGTGACGCGCACCAGGTCGCCGTCGGCCCCGTGGACGACGCGGCCGTCGGCACCCTCGGCGGCGACCCGCCGCTCGACGCCGGCGTGCGCCTCCTCGTCGAAGGTGATCGTCGAGGACGGGTCGGCGACGGTCCGCCGGTAGGAGGCGATCCGGTACGGCACGTCGGCGTGCGTGAACAGCGCCTCGTCGACGAGCGCCGGCAGCCGGCCCGGGTGGAACCGCAGCGACGTCTCCAGGAGCTTGCACAGGTAGACGATCTGGTGGTCGCTCCAGTACCCGATGTTGGCCCACGGGTTCTCCGGCTCCGGCACCTCCCAGTCGATGCCCGAGCGGGAGATCCGGTACGGGTTGTAGCCGTCGGCCGTGGTCGCGTCGAGGAAGATCGTCGTCATCGACTCGACGTACTCCGGGAACGACCAGGCGAGGGCCTCCCAGTTCTGGAAGATGTCGCGCCAGTTGCCCTGGTAGTCCACGCGGGTGCGGCCCTCGTCGTCCGTCAGCGCGATCCGGAACTTGTTCCAGGGGCGGCTGGGGTCGCCGTGCCGGCGGCTGAAGGTCAGCGGCAGGTACTCGGCGAGGATGCGGCGCAGGTCCACGTCGCCGGATGCCGTGCCGCGCTCGAGCAGCTCGCCGACGGCGAGGCGCTCCGGCAGCGCGTCGAGGACGTCGGCGCGGCGGGCCGCCACACGCGTGCTGCGCTGGGCGACGAAGCGCCGCACGTCCTCGGCCTCGACGGTGTACCCGTCGACCGGGACGCCGCCGCGCATGATGTTGAACAGGACGTTCGCCGCGTGGTGCGCGGCCGCCAGCTCGTCGCCGCTGAGCTGGGTGCCGTCGGCAGTCGCGACGAGGCGCTCGAGCTCGGTGCGGGTGGCGGCGACGTCCGCGGCGAGGCGCGCCGCGACGTCGTCGGCGGCCAGGTCGGCCTGGAGGTCGACGACCGCCGCCGCGTCCAGGTCGACGTCCGCCACGACGGACCAGCGCCGCTCCTGCCCGGGCGCGACGACGACGCGGCTGCGCACCAGGTAGGCGCCGCGCTCGCCGCGGACCTCGCGCTCGGGGGTCACGGGGTCGCCGAAGGAGAAGGCGGTGACCTGCCGGTCGGACAGCAGGTGCTCGACGTCGTCGAGGCCGACCTGCCACGCGACGTTGGCGTGGAGGGACTCGCTCGGCTCGGCGAGGTCGGTGAGGTGGGAGTTGAGGTAGACCAGGCCCAGACCGGTGGCCGGGTCGAGCTCGGTGCGCTTGTAGGCGTCGAGCAGGCTGCTCAGCTCGTTCTGGACCTGGACGGTCGCGCCGGCCGGCAGCAGGTTGCGGAAGCCGTCGAGCACCTCGACGTGACGCTCCTGGTCGCCGGTCGCGGCGAGCTCCCCGCTGCGGACGACGCCGTAGCGCGCACTGGTCTGCCACGTCGCCCGGTAGCGCAGCCCCAGGTCCGCGCGCGTCTCCTCCATGACGAGCGTCGTGCCGAGCACGTCCTTGTAGAGGTCCCGCTCGACCGGCGCGTCCCCGGGCCGCAGGGGGGCGAACGGCTCCCAGACGACGACGCCGTCGTCGGTCGCCACCCGCAGGACGGTCAGACCACCGGTGGAGCGGACGCCCTCGGTGACCTTGTCCTCCGTGGTGTACGGGAAGAGCGCGCGGTCCGCCTCGACGCGGCCGGCGGTCAGGCCGCCCGTGCTGGCGATGAAGAGCCACAGGTCGCTCGCGCCGACGAGAGTCATGAAGAACGCGGGCATGCGGTCGACGTGCTCGATCCGGTAGAACCGGCGGCCGTCGAGGTCCACGAGGGACCCGGTCACCCCGAGCTCGTCGGCCACGGGGGCGGTCGCGGCCGGGTCGGCCGAGGTGATGGTGGGTCGGGCTGCGGCGCCGATCGACATCTGAAGCTCCTTGCTGAGCGCCGGACCGTCCGGGCGCTGGTGGGCGTCCCTCGTGGCGGGCCGTCGTCGGCGTCGCGAGAGAGCGCTCTCTCACTGTGCCAGACGGAACGCCGCGGGGCAACGCCCCCACGGTCCCGAGCCCGCCGCACCCCGGGACCGGGCGTCCCGACCCGTCGCGGGGAGGTCGTGCACCGCCTGGCGGACCGATCCCTCCCCACGAAGGGCGTCCGCGCCTGCGCACGCTCTCGCGGGGGTTCCGTGCACCGGTATCCGGACCGAGCCCTCCCCACGAGGCCGATGGGGTCGAGCGGCGGGGGCGGGCGGACGGCGGAGCGGTCAGCTGCCGACCAGGTCGCGGCGGGCGAACGCCACGAAGCCCACCGCGCCGAGCGCCAGGCCGACGCCGACCAGCAGCAGCGCCGCCGCCGTCCCGAACGGGTCGACGGGCACGAGCTCGAGGTGGTGGAACGGGGACAGGGCCACGACCGCCTCCGGCCAGCCGAGCGGTGGCCCGACGAGCTCGACGACGTAGAGCACGGCGGCCGCGGTCGCCGTCACCGCGACGACGAGCCGCGGCGCGACCCCCTGCAGCGCGACCGCCAGGCCGCCGAACACCGCCACCACCGGGAGCGGGTTGGCCATCGCGGCCACCGCGTCCGGGACCGGGACCTCCGCACCGGCGA
>JACIXM010000141.1 GCA_014360395.1 Actinotalea sp. | reverse complement strand
ACAGCACGCCGACGACGGCGCCCCGTCCCCCGGGGCGCCGTCGTCGTGCGTGCAGGACGGCGTGCGTGTGCAGGGCGCGCTCGCAGGCACGAGCCTGACGGCCCGGCGTCTCCGGCGGCCCGGTCCGGGACCGTAGAGTCCGACCATGAGCGCGAAGGGCGAGCGGCGGCCGCTGAAGAAGGGTCGCGGGTTCACGCTCGGCATGCTGATCGCTCTCGGTGGCGGGCTGCTCATCGGGTGGCTCACCGACGAGGTGCTGCTCGGTGCCGGCGTGGGGCTGGGCATCGGCCTCGCGCTGGGTGCGCTCCTCGAGGACCTCCTCGCCCAGAGGTAGACCTTCCCGACTCGAGCGGTCGCCCCGCGCCGGGGCGGGGGCCGCCACGCCGCAGCGCCGTCCTGACGTGCGGCGCACCCGGCTCCCCGTCGTCACACCCGCGCGCGGTTGGGTCGTCGGACCCTTGTCGGCAGCCCCCCGCGCGGGACGCTGGCCTTGGAGGACCGCCTCCTCCGGGCGGCCCTGCCGTCGGAGGTGAGTGCCATGCTCGCGAAGCTGGTCAAGGCCGTCGGCGCCTGGGGGCTGGTGGTGCTCGCGACCCTGTTCGGGGTGTTCGCGGCCGGATACGCCTTCCAGGACCCGGGTGGCTGGCTGGCGGTCGGACTGGTGGCCGCGTACGTCGTCCCCGCTGTCGGGCTCGGCCTCGTCGCCTGGCGGTGGCCGGAGCGCGCGATGGTCACCGTCGTGCCGGTCGTCGTGCTGGTCGCGCTGCCGCTGTTCTCCGACACCGTGCGCGGCTGGTTCGACGAGGTCGGTCCGGTGCTCGCGCTGGCGACGGGCGTCGCGGCGGTCGTGCTGGCGATCCTCGGGCTGCACCGTCCGGGCCTCGCGGGCACCCTGCTCATCGCGGTGGCCGCGTTCATCTTCGTGCAGCTCGTCATCGAGGCGAACGCGGTCGTCGAGGAGCCCAGCCCGCTGGGTGTCCTCGGCACCTCCGGCGGAGTGATCCTCCTGCCGATGGTGGTCTCCGGTGTGCTCCTGTTGATCGCGTACGAGCTCGAGCGCCACGCGCACCGTCCTGCGCCGACGTCGAGGGTGCGTCCGGCAGCGGCGTGACCGGGCCGGTGGCTGGTGCCGGCGGAGGCCGGGGCCAGGGGTGCGGCCGCGCCGTCCTAGGCAGACATGTCACCGGTTCCCGGCGTGCCAGGAGCGAGCGCGTAGCGCAGGAACACCGTGCCCTTGGGTCCGGCGGCCGGCGGCTGGAGGAGCGTGAGGTTCGTGGGGACCTCGCCGCCGGCGAAGAGCTTCTTGCCGACACCCAGGACGATCGGGTGCACCCAGAGGTCCAGACGGTCGAAGAGCTTCTCCTGCAGGAGGGTCTGCACCAGGTCGAGGCTGCCGACGACCTTGATGTCCTCGTGCCGGTCGCGGATCTCGCGCACGGCGGCGGGCAGGTCCGCGCCCAGCTGCGTGGACCCGGCCCAGGACAGGTCGGGTCGGCCGCGGGAGGCGACGTACTTCGGGATGCTGTTGAAGAGGGACGCGATGTCGCCGTCCTCGCCGCCCTGCTGGTGGGGCCAGTAGGCGGCGAAGATGTCGTACGTGCGGCGTCCGAGCAGCAGCGCGTCCGTGCCCTCGTACGCGGCGCCGATCTGGGCCCCGGCGACCTCGTCCGCCAGCGGGGCCTGCCAGCCACCGAAGGGGAACCCGCCCTGCGGGTCCTCGTCGGGGCTGCCGGGCGCCTGCCCGACGAGGTCGAGGGTCGCGAACATCTCGATGGTGATGAGTCCCATGGCCGTGGCTCCTCCTGTCTCGTCGGTGTCTCGCCAAGGGGGTAGACCGGGGGCGGCCCGCGAAGTCATCGGCTCGGCGGCGACGGCGACGTGCGCAGTCACCTCAGGAGGGGCACCTCGAGGTCGTAGGCCAGCACGACGGCACGCGCCAGCTGTGCTTCCTGCTCGGCGCTCAGGTAGCCGATGGTCCGCCCGAGCAGGACCTTCGGCACGGTGACCACGTTGTCGAGGGCGACGGCACACTCGTGGTCGAGCCCGTTGGCGACCCCGACGCGAACCTCGCTCGACAGGCCCTTCACGGTGCTCGTGATCGGCGCGACCATGACCTTCGTCATCGTGGCCCTGACCGCCTGCCGGGTGAGGACCAACGCCGGCCGGGTCTTGTCCAGGCGCACCAGGCAGATCTCGCGCACCGGTCAGTCCCGGAGATCGACGTGCGCGGCCGTCCACCGGACCAGGTCGTCGAGCTCGTCGGCGGTGCCGTCCTGGCGAAGGATCGCTGCGTCGCGCTCGGCCAGCAGGCGTCGCATCTCCCGCTCCACCGCGGAGGCGACAAGCGCCGCCCGGCTCGAAGCCCGGCCGTCGGCGACGGCGCGGTCGAGGAACGCGACCATCTCGTCCGGAAGGCGCACGGCGATCTGAGTGCTCATCGGCCCAGACTACCGGTGTGCATCCCATGATGGGATGCACGCCGGTCGGTGTCATTCCATCGGATCGAGTGCGAACGCCCGCAGCTCCTGCCCACAGCGGCAGGCGACGGCGATCTTCGCTGCCCACTGGAGCGCCTCCTCGCGCGAGGGCACGTCGACCACGGTGAACCCGCCGCTGAAGTCCCTGGTCTGCGGGTACGTACCCGGTGTCACCGTCCCGTCGGTGCCGACCACCACCGGCTCAACGCCCTCGTCCAGGCCGCCGGCGAACACCAGGACACCGGCCTCCTTGGCCTCGCGGACCACGGCGCGGGCGGCGTCGCCGACCGCCGGCATGTCGGCGGCCGGCACGTCCATCGCATCGCTGGGGAACGAGATGAGGTACGCGGTCACGCCGCACCCCCTCGAGCGGCACCCTCGGGCTGGGCGTCCGCCGCCGCCTCGAGCGCCGCGATGTCGATCTTGACCATCTGCAGCAGGGCCTGCATGGCCCGGCCGTACCGCTCGGGGTCCGTGGCCATCTCCTCCAGGCCCTTCGGCACGACCTGCCACGAGAAGCCGAAGCGGTCCTTGAGCCAGCCGCACTGGGCCTCCTGACCGCCGTCGGCGAGCAGGGCGTCCCAGACGCGGTCGAGCTCGGCCTGGTCCTCGACGGTCGCGACGAGGGACACCGCCTCGGAGAACGTGAAGTGCGGCCCGCCGTTGAGCGCCTGGACCTCGACGCCGTCGAGCTCGAACGTCACGAGCATCACGCTGCCGGCCGGACCGGGCGCGCCCTCGGGGTAGGGGATCGTGCTGAGGATCCGGGAGTTCGGGAAGACCGAGCAGTAGAAGGCCGCAGCCTCCTCCGCCTGGGAGTCGAACCACAGGCACGGGGCGATGGACGACATGGTGCTGACCTCTCGGTGCGGCCCGGCGGTGCCGGGCGAGTGGTGGGCGTGCTGACGGGTGGAGGTGCCGAGGGCGGGACGGGCGGTGCGGCCCGGTGGTCAGCCGCCGGCCGGCTGGAGGTGGACCGCTGTGATGCCGCACCGGAACGGTGTGACGGCCGCGGTGCGGAAGCGGGTGGCTGCGCCCTGGGGGAACACGGGCATGCCCCCGCCGGTGGCCGTCGGGTTGACGAAGAGGTGGGCGTCGTCGACGAGGCCCTCGGCCAGCAGGCTGCGGACCAGCTCGCCGCCGCCGTAGGCGATGAGGTCCCCGCCGTCGGCTTCCTTGAGGGCGCGCACGGCGTCGAGCGAGTCGACCACCGTCGCGTTCTCCCAGGGCGACGTCGTGAGCGTCCGCGACACGACGACCCGCGGTGTGCGGTTCATGAAGTCGATCGCGTCCTGGGGCTCGTCGGCCGGCTCGGACGCCCAGTGCGGGATGAAGCCCTCGGCCAGGTGGCGGCCGAGCACGATCGTGTCGACCGGCGCCATGAGTTGGTCGACATAGGCGCCGACGTCGTCGCTCCACGGGTACGTCATCCAGTCCATGGCGCCGTCGGGGCCGGTCATGAAGCCGTCCAGCGTCGTCTGGGTCTGCAGCACGAGCCTGCGCATCGTGGTCCTCTCCGTCCGTGCCGCGGGTGCGGCGGTCGTGCGGCGTCCGGCCGCGGTCGCTGGGTCGGTCAGGTGGTGCTCTCGGTGCCCTCCATGACGAACACCTCCCAGACGTGCCCGTCCGGGTCGGTGACGCTCTGCCCGTACATGCCGTCCTCGGTGTACGGGCGGCGGGCCTTGCCGCCGTGCGCGACGGCGCGCTCGACGAACCGGTCGACCTCCTCGCGGCTCGACGCCGAGAGGGCGTTGAGCACCTCCGTGGTGCTGTGGGCGTCGGCGACCCGCGTGCCCTGGAGGAAGTCCTCGAAGCGTGGACGCTCCAGGAGCATGACGACGATCTGGTCGGAGACGACGATCGCCGTCACCTGGTCGTCGGAGAACTGCTCGTTCACGGTGAAGCCGAGGCCGGTGTAGAAGGCGCGCGACACCTGCACGTCGCTCACCGGCAGGTTGACGAAGATCATGCGGCTCACGTCTGTCCCCCTCGCGTCGTCGGCCCCGGTGTGGAGCCTCTCGCCCGGTACTGACACGCACCGCCCCCCGAACTCATCGCCCCGCCCTCCACGAACTCGCGGACGGGTACCGGACGGCAGGTGTCTAGGGTGGTCGCGTGGCCACCGTTCTCCTCGTCCGGCACGGACGCACCGCCGCGAACACGGCCGGGTTGCTCGCCGGCCGGACGCC
>JACIXM010000140.1 GCA_014360395.1 Actinotalea sp. | reverse complement strand
GGCATCGTTGCGCGCTGCATCCCGCCAGCGTATCCGGGCGGCGCCGCGGCGTTTCGGGACATGCGGCCCTCCTGCTGCGTGGTTGCTGAGGACGACGCCGCGCCCGTTGTCAGTACAGGAACGTATCGCATACGGTGATGCATCGGATACGTCCCTGTATCCGCTTGAATTCTTCACAACTGGCAGGAACAGCGTGTCTTCCTCGCTCTACGCCCTCGGCCGCTGGGCCGCCCGCTCCCGCCGCCTCGTCGTCCTCGCCTGGGTCGGCCTCCTCGTGGGGGTCGGCGGCGTCGTCGGCCTGGTCCAGCAGGGCCTGGACAACTCCGTCTCGATCCCGGGCACCGAGTCCCAGGCCGCGCTGGACCGGCTCGCATCGACCTTCCCGCAGATCAGCGGCGCGTCCGCGCTGGTCGTCGTCGTCGCGCCGGAGGGCGGCACCGTCGACGACCCGGCCGTGGCGGGTCCGGTCGAGGACGCGGTGGCCGCGATGGCCGCGATCGACGGCGTGGCCGCCGCCGTCTCGCCCTTCGACGCCACGCTCGCGACCGGGGCGGTCGACGCCGACCGCGACGCGGCGCTGGTGTCGGTGCAGATGTCCGCCGGCGCCAGCGAGGTCGGCGACGCCACCAAGGACGCCCTGCGGCAGGCCGCGGCGGACCTCCAGGCCACGCTGCCCGTCGGCGCCGTGGCCTCCCTCGGCGGGGAGCTGTTCAGCGTCGAGTTCCCCGAGCCGCACCTGGCCGAGCTCATCGGCGTGGGGGTGGCGCTCGTGGTCCTCCTGCTGACGCTCGGCTCCTTCGTGGCCGCCGGGATGCCACTGGCCAACGCGCTCGTCGGCGTCGGCGTCTCGCTGCTGCTCATCCTCGGCGCGACCGCGGTCGCCCCCATCACCTCCACCACGCCGATGCTCGCCCTCATGCTGGGCCTGGCGGTCGGGATCGACTACGCGCTGTTCATCGTCGCCCGCCACCAGGACCAGCTGCGCCAGGGCCTGGAGATCGAGGAGTCGATCGGCCGCGC
>JACIXM010000014.1 GCA_014360395.1 Actinotalea sp. | reverse complement strand
GAGGTCAAGGACCTCCACGAGGACAGCCCGAAGGCGGTCGAGGCCCGCCGCGCGGAGGAGCCGCCGGCCACGCCGACGGCGGACGGCGCCACCCCCGCGACCCCTGCGGTGACCGAGCACCGTCCGGCGGACGGCGACCGCGGCCCGACCGCCTGACCCCGTGGCCCGTGAGCGCCGTCGGAAGAACCCCGACGGTCGGATGCCGCTGCGTGAGCACCTCCTGGAGCTGCGCCGCCGCGTGGTGCTGGCGACCGTCGGCCTGGTCATCGGCGCCGTCGTCGGCTGGTTCCTCTACGACCCCGTCCTGGACGCGCTCCAGGAGCCGATCCTGTCCCTGGACCGCGAGGGGCCGACGTCGCTGAACTTCCCCGGCGTCGCCACGTCCTTCGACGTCAAGATCAAGGTGTCGCTGTTCCTCGGCGTCATCCTGTCCAGCCCGTGGTGGATCCTGCAGCTCTGGCTCTTCATCACCCCCGGGCTGACGCGCAAGGAGCGACGGTCCGCGGTCGCCTTCCTCGCGGCCTCCGTCCCGCTCTTCCTCGCCGGCGCCTACCTCGCGTGGCTCGTGCTGCCCAACGCGGTGCGCCTGCTCACCGAGTTCACGCCCGACCAGGCCGCGAACCTCATCGACGCGCAGCTGTACCTCAGCTTCGTCATGCGGATCATCCTCGCGTTCGGGATCGCCTTCCTGCTGCCGGTGGTCATGGTGGGTGTCAACCTCGCCGGGCTCGTGCGCGGCTCGACGTGGCTGAACGGCTGGCGGTGGGCGGTGGTGCTGGTCATGACGTTCTCCGCCTTCGCGACCCCGACGCCCGACGTCGTGACGATGTTCGCGGTCTCCCTGCCCATGCTCGCGCTGTACTTCGTCGCGGTGGGCCTGTGCCTGCTGCACGACCGGCGCGACGACGCCCGCCGGGCCGAGCTGCTCGCCGACGTCGACGGCACGGCCGTCACCACCAGCGACGACCGGTGAGCGCGCTGCGCCTCGGCGTCGTCGTCAACCCGACCGCCGGTCACGGGCGGGGCGCCCGCCGGGGCGCGGCCCTCGTGGCGACGGCGCGGGCGCGCGGCCACGAGGTCGTCGACCTCGCGGGGCCGGACGCCGCCACCGCCGTCCGGCAGGCCCGCCAGGCCGTCGTGGACGGGCTCGACGCGCTGGTCGTCGTCGGCGGCGACGGCATGGTGCACCTGGGCGCCGGCGTGGTCGCCGGGACCGACCTGCCGCTCGGCGTCGTCCCGGCCGGGAGCGGGAACGACATCGCCCGGGTCAACGGCCTGCCGACCCACGACCCGGGCGCCGCGTTCGGCCGGATCGAGCAGGCGCTGGAGCGGGGCGACGACGGGGCACGACCCCTGGACGCCGTCTCGGTGGGGCCGCCGGGGTACGCCCAGCGCGAGTGGTACCTCGGGGTGCTGTCCTGCGGCGTCGACGCGGCGGTCAACGCCCGCGCGAACACCCTGACCTGGCCGCGCGGCACGGGTCGGTACGTCCGCGCCCTCATGACGGAGCTGCGCACGTTCCGTCCCTACGGGTACCGCCTCACGCTCGACGACGGCACGACGTGGGAGTCCACGGGCACCCTCGTGGCGGTCGCCAACGCGCCGTGGTTCGGCGGGGGCATGCGCATCGCACCGCAGGCCCGGATGGACGACGGCCTCCTGGACGTCCTCGTCGCGGGCCCGCTGAGCCGCGCCGAGCTGCTCGCCGTCTTCCCGCGGGTCTTCACCGGCGGGCACGTGCACCACCCCGCCTGCACGGTGCTCCGCAGCCGCAGCGTGCTCGTGGAGCCCAGCCCGCTCGGCCCGCCGCCGCCGGTGGCGTACGCCGACGGCGAACGGCTCGGCCCGCTGCCGATGCGCGCCGAGGTCGTCCCGGGCGCCGTCCGCCTGCTCACCTGAGCGCACGGCCCGCCGTCCGGCACGTGGGGCGTCCGTCTGCCTAGGCTGGCGCCATGTCCAGCCCCGCCGAGCGGTATGCCGCCTCCCGCCGCCGGGCGGCCGAGCAGCGCACCCAGCTCGCCGCGTTCACGCGGCTCCTCGACTTCGAGCTCGACGACTTCCAGCGGGAGGCGTGCCAGGCCCTCGAGGGCGGCCGCGGCGTCCTCGTGGCGGCACCCACGGGTGCCGGGAAGACCGTGGTCGGGGAGTTCGCCGTCCACCTGGCCCTGGAGCAGGGGCGCAAGGCGTTCTACACCACGCCGATCAAGGCCCTGAGCAACCAGAAGTACGGGGACCTCGTGCGTCGGCACGGCCTGGACAACGTCGGTCTGCTGACCGGCGACACGAGCGTCAACGGCGACGCCCCGGTGGTCGTCATGACCACCGAGGTCCTGCGGAACATGCTCTACGCCGGCTCCTCGGCGCTGGACGGGCTGGCCTTCGTCGTCATGGACGAGGTGCACTACCTCGCCGACCGGTTCCGCGGCCCGGTCTGGGAAGAGGTGATCATCCACCTGCCGGACTCGGTGCAGCTCGTCTCGCTGTCGGCCACCGTCTCCAACGCCGAGGAGTTCGGCGACTGGCTGACGATGGTCCGCGGCGACACGGCCGTCGTGGTCAGCGAGATCCGGCCGGTGCCGCTGTGGCAGCACGTCATGACCCGCGACGGGCTGTTCGACCTCTACGCCGGGCACGTCGACCCGACCGACCCGGGCGTCGACCCGCCGATCAACCCGGACCTCGCGCAGACGCTGCGACGCCTGGAGCGCACGGACGGCCCGTACCGGGGCAACGGCCCGGGTGACCGTGGCGTCCGGGGCCGGAGCGGACGACGCGGTGCACCGCCGGCCGCGCGGCGCCCGGCCCCGCGGTTCGCCGTGGTGGACGTCCTGGACCGCGAGGCCCTCCTGCCGGCGATCTTCTTCATCTTCTCCCGGGCCGGCTGCGACGCCGCCGTCGAGCAGTGCCTGCGCGCCGGGCTGCGCCTGACGACCGCGGAGCAGGAGGCCGAGATCCGGCGCGTCGTGGAGCAGCGCTGCGCCGCCGTGCCCGCCCAGGACCTGGCCGTCGTGGGGTACTGGGAGTGGAGCCAGGCCCTCCAGCGCGGCATCGCGTCGCACCACGCGGGGCTCCTGCCGCTGTTCAAGGAGACCGTCGAGGAGCTGTTCTCCCGCGGCCTGGTCAAGGTGGTCTTCGCGACCGAGACCCTCGCGCTGGGCATCAACATGCCCGCGCGGTCGGTCGTGCTGGACAAGCTGACCAAGTGGGACGGGTCGAGCCACGTCGACATCACGCCGGGGGAGTACACCCAGCTGACCGGACGTGCGGGCCGTCGGGGGATCGACGTGGAGGGGCACGCCGTCGTCGTCGACCACGGGGCGCTGGACCCGGTCGCGCTCGCCGGCCTGGCCTCCCGCCGCACCTACCCGCTGCGCTCGAGCTTCCGGCCGACCTACAACATGGCCGTCAACCTCGTCGCCCAGGTGGGCCGCGAACGCGCGCGGGAGGTGCTGGAGACCTCCTTCGCGCAGTTCCAGGCGGACCGCGCCGTCGTCGGCCTCGCCCGTCAGGCGCAGGCCCACGCCGAGGCGCTGGAGGGCTACGCCAAGGCGATGGAGTGCCACCTGGGCGACTTCGCCGAGTACTCCCGGATCCGCCGGCAGCTGACGGACCGCGAGCAGGACCTGTCCCGCGAGGCCGCACGGGCCCGGCGCGCCGAGGCCCGCGCGAGCCTGGAGCGGCTGCGCGTCGGTGACGTCGTGGAGATCCCGGGAGGACGACGGGCGGGCTACGCCGTCGTCCTGGACCCGGGCCGGGACGCCGGGCTCGACGGACCGCGACCGACCGTCCTGACCTCCGAGCGGCAGGTGCGGACCTTGACGACGGCGGACCTGGACCGGGGCGTGCGCACCGTCAGCAGCGTGCGCGTGCCCAAGCAGTTCTCGCCGCGCAACGCCGCCCACAAGCGCGACCTCGCCTCGGCCCTGCGCAGCGCCCTGGCCGATCCCGCCCGGGCGGTCAGGACCGACCGCGACGACCGCAAGGACCGCACCCCGGCCGCCGACGACGCGACGGTCGCCGGCCTGCGCCGCCGGATGCGGGCCCACCCCTGCCACGGCTGCTCGGAGCGCGAGGACCACGCACGGTGGGCCGAGCGGTACCACCGACTCAAGCGCGAGCACGACGCCCTGGTCCGCCGGATCGAGGGCCGGACGAGCTCGATAGCGCGCGTCTTCGACCGCATCTGCGACGTCCTGCAGGAGACCGGGTACCTGCGCACCACGACCGACGACGACGGCTCCGGGCCGGGGCGCCTCGGCGTCACGTCCGCCGGGCAGTGGCTGCGCCGCCTGTACGCCGAGAGCGACCTGCTCGTCGCCGAGTGCCTGCGCCGCGGCGCGTGGGACGGCCTGGACGCGCCCGCACTGGCCGCCGTGGTGTCCACGGTGGTCTTCGAGGCCCGCCGCGAGGAGCGGGACCACGTGCCGCAGGTGCCGGGCGGCCCCCAGGGCCGGCTCGGGCAGGCGCTGGAGGAGACCGTGCGGATCTGGTCGCGGCTGGAGGACCTGGAGATCGCCCACCGGCTGCAGACCACCCGGCCCCTGGACACCGGGCTGGTCGAGCCGATCCACCGCTGGGCGTCCGGGCGCGGCCTGGGGACCGTCCTGCAGAGCACCGACCTCGCCGCCGGGGACTTCGTGCGCTGGTGCAAGCAGGTCATCGACCTGCTCGACCAGATCGGCCAGGCGGCGCCGACGTCGGCCACGCGCACGACCGCCCGCCGCGCGGTCGACCAGCTGCGCCGCGGCGTCGTCGCCTACAGCTCGGTCTGACCCCCTCCGGGGGGTGGGTTAGCGTCCGTCCGTGAGCTCCTCCACCCCGGCCCGGTCCGTCCTGTACCGCGGCGGCGTCATCCACTCCGCGGCGGACCCGTTCGCCGAGGCCCTGCTCGTCGCCGACGGGCGCGTGGCCTGGCTCGGCAGCGACGACACGGCGGCCACCCTGGCCGAGGACGCCGACGAGGTGGTCGACCTGGACGGCGCGCTGGTCGCCCCGGCGTTCGTCGACGCGCACGTGCACGTCCTGGAGACCGCGCTCGCGCTGACGGGCGTGGATCTGTCGGCCGACGCCGGCGTCCCGACGCTCGCCGCGGCCCTGGACCGCGTCGCGGCGGCGGCCCGGACCACCGGGGTCGGAGGCGCGGCCGGGGGCACCCTCCTCGGGCACGGCTGGGACGAGACGGCCTGGCCCGAGGGCCGCCCGCCCACACGCGCGGAGCTGGACCGGGCCGCCCCGGGCCGGGCCGCGTACCTCGCGCGCACCGACGTGCACGCGGCGGTGGTCTCCAGCGCGCTCGCCGACGCCGCCGGGCTCCGGACGCTGCGCGGGTGGCGCGAGGACGGCTGGGTCACCGACGACGCGCACCGCGCGGCCCGGGCGGCGACGCGGCGGCCCGACCCGGCCTCGCGGGAGGGCCTGTACCGCACTGCGCTGCGGGCGGCGACCGCGCAGGGCGTCGTCAGCGTCCACGAGCACAGCGCGCCGTCGTTCGACACGCGCGAGGGGCTGGCGCAGCTGCTGTCGCTCACGGCCGACGCGACGTCGGCGCTGCCGCTCGTCGTGGGCTACCGGGCGGAGCTCGTCCAGGACGTCGCGGCGGCACAGGACCTGCTGGCCGACGTCCCCGGGCTCACCGGGATCGGCGGTGACCTGACCGTCGACGGGTCCCTCGGGTCGTGGACCGCGGCCCTGCGGGCCCCGTACGCCGACCGACCGGAGACGACGGGCCTCCTCGAGCTGGACGCGGAGGCGGTCGCGGCGCACCTGGTCGCCGCCTCGCTCGCCGGGGCCCAGGCCGCCTTCCACGCGATCGGCGACCGGGCGCTGGACGTCGTGCTGGCCGGCGTGCGGGCGGCGCTGGCCGGGGCCGACGCGCGCGCCGTCCGCGGGGTCGGTGCCCGCGTC
>JACIXM010000139.1 GCA_014360395.1 Actinotalea sp. | reverse complement strand
GGCGTGCGGGCCTACTTCCAGCGCCACGCATGGGGCAACACCGAGCTCAGCGACCTCCTCACCGAGCTGGAGGCGACGAGCGGCCGCGACCTGGGCGCCTGGTCCCGGCAGTGGCTCCAGCAGGCCGGCGTCACCCTGCTGCGCCCGGTCGTGCAGACCGACGACGACGGCGTCATCACGGCCTTCGCGATCACGCAGGAGGCCCCGGCCGACCACCCGCACCTGCGCCCGCACCGGCTCGCCGTCGGCGGCTACGACCTCGTCGAGCAACCGGACGGCAGCGTGCAGCTCGAGCGGACCCTGCGCGTGGAGCTGGACGTCGACGGCGAGCGCACCGAGGTGCCGGACCTCGTGGGCCAGGAGCGGCCCGCGCTGCTGCTGGTCAACGACGACGACCTCGCCTACGCCAAGGTCCGCCTCGACGAGCAGTCCCTCGCCGTGGCGACCGAGCACCTGCACGCGTTCAGCAGCTCGCTGCCCCGCACGCTCGTGTGGGGAGCAGCCTGGGACATGACCCGCGACGGCGAGCTGGCCGCCCGGGACTTCGTCGACCTGGTCCTGTCCAACATCGCGCACGAGACGGACTCCTCCGTCGTCCTCGTCCTGCTGCGCCAGCTGACGACGACGCTGGACCTGTACGTGGCCCCCGAGCACCGGGACGCCACCGCGGCAGCGGCCGCCGAGCGGCTGTGGGACCTGGCCCGCGCCGCCGATGCAGGCAGCGACCTGCAGCTGCAGCTGACCAAGGCCTTCGCCGCGCGCGCGACGACCGGCGAGCAGCTGGACCGCGTCCTCGGGCTCGTCGAGGGCACGACCGCCCTCACAGGTCTGAGCATCGACACGGACCTGCGGTGGGAGCTCCTCACGGCGCTGGCCGCGGGCGGTCGGGCGGACGAGGCACGGATCGCGGAGCAGCTCCGGGCGGACGCCACCGCCACCGGCGAGCGCGCCGCCGCGGCAGCGCGCGCCGCGCTGCCGACCGCCGAGGCGAAAAAGGCGGCGTA
>JACIXM010000138.1 GCA_014360395.1 Actinotalea sp. | reverse complement strand
TACCGCCAGGACGGCACGCTCGTCGCCACGATGGCCCAGGAGGGGATGGTCCGCACGCCGCTGGAGGACTGAGCGAGGCCGCAGGAGCGAGCCGCCGGCGACGGCGCCCCACCCGCCCGGCGGGACCGGGCGCCGTCGTCGTTCGCCGCGACGGGGAGCGGGCGGGCCCGCAGACTGCTGCCATGCCCCGGCTGCGCAGGTCCCGTCCCGGCGGCCCCGGCTGGACCCGCCGCAGGCAGGGCCGCGGGGTCGTCTACCTCGACGAGCGCGGCGAGCGGATCACCGACCCGGAGCTCATCGCCCGCTGCACCGAGCTCGCCATCCCGCCGGCGTGGACCGACGTGTGGATCTGCCCCTGGGAGAACGGGCACATCCAGGCGCTCGGGACGGACGACGCGGGGCGCCGCCAGTACCTCTACCACCCGCAGTGGCGCCTGCGGCAGGACCGGCGCAAGCACGAGCACGTGGTCCAGCTCGCGCGACGCCTCCCGGCCGCCCGGCGGAAGGTCCGCGAGCACCTGGCCCTGCCGGGGATGCCGCGCGAGAAGGTGCTGGCGCTGGCCTTCCGCCTGCTCGACGACGCCTACTTCCGCGCCGGCGGCGAGACCTACGCGCGCGAGAACGGCAGCTTCGGGCTGGCGACGGTGCTGCGCGAGCACGTCCAGCTGCACCGGGACGGCGTGAGCTTCTGCTACCCCGCGAAGTCCGGCCAGGTGCGCGAGTCCCGGGTCGAGGACCGGGAGATCCTGGCGCCCATCCGCGCGCTGCGCGACCGCGACGACGACAGCGAGGAGCTGCTCGCCTGGCAGGACGACGACGGCGCCTGGCACGACGTGACCTCCGCGGACATCGTGCAGTACGTCAAGGAGCGCCTCGGACCGGAGGCGCGGCCCAAGGACTTCCGGACGTGGCACGCCACGGTGCTCGCGGCCGCGGGGCTCGCGGACGTCGAGGCACCGTCGTCGGAGCGCGGACGACGCCGCGCCGTCGCGCAGGTCGTCAAGGAGGTCTCCGAGGAGCTCGGCAACACCCCGGCGGTCTGCCGGGCGTCCTACATCGACCCGCGCCTGGTCGACCTCTGGGAGCGTGGCGCGACCATCGGGCGGCGACGAACGCGGGCCGCCGCCGAGCGGGCCCCCATGGAGCTGCTGGGCTGAGAGTCCGCT
>JACIXM010000137.1 GCA_014360395.1 Actinotalea sp. | reverse complement strand
GAGCCACTGCCGGGACCAGGCGCCCAGGTCGCGGCCGCTCGTCGCCTCCAGCTCGGTGAGGAGGTCGCTGAGCTCGGTGTTGCCCCATGCGTGGCGCTGGAAGTAGGCCCGCACGCCGGCGAAGAACTGCTCCTCGCCGACCCAGGAGACGAGCTGCTTGAGGACCGACGCCCCCTTGGCGTAGGTGATGCCGTCGAAGTTGACCTCGACGTCCTCGAGGTCACGGATGTCCGCGACGATCGGGTGCGTGGAGGGCAGCTGGTCCTGGCGGTAGGCCCAGGACTTCTCCAGGGACGCGAACGTCGTCCACGCCTGGCGCCACCGGGTGGCCTCGGCGGTGGCCAGCGTCGAGGCGTACTCGGCGAACGACTCGTTGAGCCACAGGTCGTCCCACCAGCGCATCGTCACCAGGTCGCCGAACCACATGTGCGCGAGCTCGTGGAGGATCGTCACCGCGCGCCGCTCGACCGTCGCGTCCGGGACCTTGGAGCGGAAGACGTAGTTCTCCAGGAAGGTGACGGCGCCCGCGTTCTCCATGGCCCCGGCGTTGAACTCGGGGACGAAGATCTGGTCGTACTTCGCGAAGGGGTACGGCAGGGCGAAGCGCTCCTCGAAGAACGCGAACCCGGCGCGCGTGATGTCCATGATGTTCTCGGCGTCCAGGTACTGCGCGAGCGAGGCGCGGCACAGGACGCCGAGGGGGATCCGGCGGCCGTCGGAGCTCGTCAGCTCGCCGTCGACCCGGTGGTACGGTCCCGCGACGATCGCGGTCACGTAGCTCGCCAGGCGCGGGGTGGGGGCGAAGTCCCACCGGGCGGTCGTAGCACCGTCCCCGCCGGACAGCAGCACCGCCTCGGGCGTGGGCGAGTTGGACACGACCGTCCAGTGCGCGGGGGCGGTGACGGAGAAGGCGAACGTCGCCTTGAGGTCGGGCTGCTCGAAGACGGCGAAGACGCGGCGGGAGTCGGCGACCTCGAACTGCGAGTAGAGGTAGACCTCCTGGTCGACGGGGTCCACGAAGCGGTGCAAGCCCTCGCCGGTGTTCATGTAGGCGCAGTCGGCGACGACGCGGAGCTCGTTCTCCGCCTCGAGGCCGTCCAGGGCGATGCGGGAGTCGGCGACGACGGCGGCCAGGTCCAGCGCGCGACCGTTGAGCACGACCTCGTGCACGGCCGGGGCGACGAGGTCCACGAAGGTCGCGGCGCCGGGGGTGGCGGCGAAGCGGACGACCGTGGTCGAGGCGAACGTCTCCGGACCGGTGGTGAGGTCCAGGGCGATGTCGTACGAGTGCACGTCCACGAGCGCGGCGCGCTCGCGGGCCTCGGCACGGGTCAGGTTCTCAGCGGGCACAGGGGGTGCTCCTCGGTGTCAGGGGTGTGACGTCCGGGGCATCCTCCCACGCTGTCCCACGACGGGACGGGCGTCCCGGGGCCGGGGACGCGGTCACGCTGAGAGGACCCCGTGCCGCCGGGGAATGCGGGGAGCCGTCAGGTGTTGTCCCCTGGTCGGAAGCACCCGATCGATCCGGAGGAGCAACGATGACGACGGCCGGCGGCACCACCAGGACGGTGCAGAGCGTCCCAACCCAGGCGGCCTCACCGGACCCGCAGCAGCGTGTGCGCGCCGACTTCTGGTTCGACCCGATGTGCCCGTGGGCGTGGATGACCTCCCGCTGGATGACCGAGGTCGAGCGCCTGCGGCCCGTCGACGTCCGCTGGCACGTCATGAGCCTCGCCGTCCTCAACGAGGGTCGGGACCTGCCGGAGGACTACCGCCGGATGATGGACGAGGCGTGGGGGCCGGTCCGGGTGATCACCGCGGCGCGCCGTGCGCACGGTGACGACGTCGTCAAGCCCCTCTACGACGCGATCGGCACCCGGCTGCACCCGGACGGCCGGCGTGCTGAGCTCCGCACGGTCCTCGCGGAGTCGCTGGCCGAGGTCGGGCTGCCGGTCGCGCTGCTCGACGCGGCGGACAGCGACGCGCACGACGACGAGCTCCGGGTGTCGCACCAGCGGGCGATGGACCTCGTCGGGGACGAGGTGGGTACGCCCGTCGTGGCCATCGAGGGCGTCGCCTACTTCGGCCCCGTCATGACGCCGGCGCCGCGCGGTGAGGACGCCGGCCGGCTGTGGGACGGACTGGTGCTCATGACCCAGGTGCCCGGTTTCTACGAGCTGAAGCGTACGCGCACCCAGGGCCCCGTCTTCGACTGACGGCCACGGCCGCAGCGCGGACGACGCCGTCGCCGGTCCGACCGGCGGCGGCGTCGCCCGTTCTGACCGGAACGCCCTGACCTGCGCCGTCATGGCGGTCGGGCAGGCTCCGACAGGTGAGCCGCCGCCCTTGCGCCGTCACCCGCCCGGCCCTAACGTTGCAAGCCTTCCAGGTTGTTGCGGGCATTCTTGCAGCCCGTTGCATGCGCTCCACTCGAGGTCGTCGCGCCGATGCGGCGGCTGGCCGTCACCGGGTCATCGCCGACCCGGCCGACCCGAATGGACCGACACACATGAGGGACACGTCCCCCGTCCGACGCGCCGGTGCGCGCCGGCTACCACGGGCTCGCCGCTCGCCGGCAGCACTCCTCTCCGCCGCGATGGCCGCGACCGCGCTGGCGGCAGGGCTCGTCGTCGCACCGCAGGCCGCCGAGCCCGCCGTCGCCGCGACGCCGGCGAACAAGAGCGTC
>JACIXM010000136.1 GCA_014360395.1 Actinotalea sp. | reverse complement strand
GGCGAGCGCGCCGGGCGCGGCGGCGCCGCCGGCCGCACGCCGCGACCTCGTCCGCGCGCTCGAGCGCGCGGCGGGTGTGCCGATCGTCGCCGACGCCGTCCGATCCGGGTGGGCGGCCCGCGGCCGGCGCAGCACCGGCTGGCCGCCCACGCGCTGGCTCGCCCGGTTCCGCCCGGACCCTCTGCGCCGTCTGCACCTGGGCCGCACGACCGCCGGCGACACGCAGGACCCGGACGCCGAGGTGGTGCGGACCTCCCTCCCGGCGCCGGGACCGGCCGAGGAGGCCAGGGCCAGCGGAGCGGTCCGCGCGTACGTCGACGCGGTCACCGCAGGGGCCCCGGACGGGTGGGTGCTGCACGCGCGCTCCGCACCCGACCACGAGGGCCTGACGGACGCCCTGGACCACGCGGTCGGTGCCACGCCGGTGCTCCCGGCACGACGTCCTGCCTGGTGGGTCGCTGTCGGCGCGCTCCAGTGGCTGCTCCTCGCGGTCCTCGTGGGCGGTGCCGTCTGGCTCGGGGCGCTGGCCGTGCTGTCCTCGCTCCAGCTGCCCACGCCGGAACCACCGACCTGGGGGGAGGTGCCCTGGCCGACGGTCGCCCTGCTGGGCGGCGCGGCGGCCGGGCTGCTCGTCGCGCTCGTCGCCCGCGTCGCCGTCGGCGTGGGCGCGCGGAGGCAGGCCGCGCGTGCGACGGCGAGGTTGCACGGTGCCGTCGGTGCCGTGGCCGACCGGCGCGTCGTCGACCCCGTGACGCAGGTGCTGGACAGGATGGCGTCCTGTCATGCCGACGCCACGACGGCGGCGTCCGAGCCGGGACGGCGCGGCCGCCCGCGGTGACCGGTCGACGGAGGAGGACCTCGTGAGGTTGCACGTGCCCGTCCCGCTGCGCTGGGGGGACCTGGACGCCTACGGCCACGTGAACAACGTGGCGATGCTGCGGCTGCTCGAGGAGGCGCGCATCGCCGCCTTCTGGCGGCACCCCGCCGCCGGGACCTCGGAGGGAGGCGCCGTCGCCGGCGGCGACGTGGACCTCGGCGTCCCCACGGCCGTGCTCGACGCGGGACCGACGGCGTCGACGCACACGCTCGTGGCGCGGTCGGAGATCGAGTACCTGCTCCCGCTGCCGTACCGCCGTGAGCCGGCCGTCGTCGAGATGTGGCTGGGTCACCTCGGTGGCGCCAGCATCGACGTCTGCTACGAGATCACCGGCGGCGACGACGAGGACCAGCCGCGCGAGGTCTTCGCCCGTGCCGTCACGACGCTCGTCCTCATCGACGCCGCCACGCAGCGCCCGCGTCGTCTCACCGAGGCCGAGCGGACCGTCTGGGGTCGCTACCTGGGTGATCCGCCCGCCATGCGCCGACGCACCGCCGGCTGACCGCCCGGTCCCGGGCGCGCCCGTGCGGGTTCACCGCCCGCGCGGCGCTCCGCCTCCTCGCGGATGCCGCGCTGCATCCCGCCGAAGACGACGCCGTGGAACGGCGTCACCGCCCACCAGTACAGGTGCCCCAGCAGCCCCTGCGGGTGGAACGTGGCGAGCTGCGTCATGACGCAGCGGTCCGTCGCGGTGCCACCCGAGGAGGTGCCGGCCGGTTCGACGCCGAGCTCGAGCCAGGCCAGCCCGGGGACGCGCATCTCGGCCCGCAGCCGGAGCAGCCGGCCCTGCTGGACCTCCTCCACGCGCCAGAAGTCGACGGCGTCGTCGACGAGGAGCCGCAGCGGGTCCCGTCGTCCGCGGCGCAGACCCGGACCGCCCCAGATCCGGTCCAGGACGCCGCGGACCCGCCACGCCAGCGGCCACGAGTACCAGCCCGCCTCCCCGCCGATGCTCTCGAGCACCTGCCACAGGACCTCCGGCGGAGCCGCCACCTCGGTGCTGCGGCGGTCGCGGTACAGGGAGCCGCCCGCCCAGTCGGGGTCGCTGGGCAGCGGGTCGCTCGGCGCGCCCGGGACCGACGCGGAGGACCAGCGCGTGACCACGTCGGCATCCTGGATGCGCTGGAGCGCGAGGCGCACCGCCTCGTCGAAGGGCAGCAGCCCCTCCGGCGGGTCCGGGACCCACTGCCGGATGTCGTCCTCGCGGCAGACGACCTCGTGCACGAGGGACTCCACGAGCGGCCGCGCGATCGACGCCGGCACGGGGGTGACCAGCGACACCCACAGGCTCGACAGCCGCGGCGACAGCACCCCGACGCCCACGATGATCCGCCGGCGCAGGCCTGCCACGGCCGCGTAGCGCTGCATCATCTCCCGGTAGGTGAGCACCTCCGGGCCACCGATGTCGAAGGCCCGGCTCACCTCCGGCGGCATCGTCGCGCTGGCGACGAGGTAGCGCAGGACGTCGCGGATCGCGATGGGCTGGATGCGGTTGTCGACCCAGCGCGGCGTCGTCATCGCCGGCAGGCGCTCGGTGAGGTAGCGCATCATCTCGAACGATGCCGAGCCCGACCCGAGGATCACCGCCGCCCGCAGCACCGTCGTCGGCACACCCGAGGCCAGCAGGATGTCCTCCACCTCGCGGCGCGACTCCAGGTGCGGGGAGAGGCCTTCCTCTTCCGGGTGCAGCCCGCCGAGGTAGACGATGCGGCCGACGCCCGCCTCCCGTGCCGCCCGCGCGAAGGTCAGCGCGGCGAGGCGGTCGCGGCGCGCGAAGCGCTGCCCGGTGCCGAGGGAGTGGATGAGGTAGTAGGCGACGTCGACGCCCTCGAGGGCCGCCCGGATCTCGTCCAGGCGCGTCGCGTCCGCGGCCACCGCCTCGACCTCGTCGTACCACGGGCGCCCGCGTAGCCGGGCCGGGTTGCGCGCGACGGCCCGGACGCGGTATCCCGCCCCGAGCAGCTCGGGGACCAGGCGGCCCCCGACGTAGCCGGTGACGCCGGTGACCGCGACGAGGGCTCCCATCGCGCCAGCCTAGGTCGGTGCGGCGACCGCGCCAGGGGTGCCGGGCGGCGCCCGCCGCCGGCGGGTCAGCGGACTCTCAGCCCAGCAGCTCCATGGTGGCCCGCTCGGCGGCGGCCCGCGTTCGTCGCCGCCCGATGGTCGCGCCACGCTCCCAGAGGTCGACCAGGCGCGGGTCGATGTAGAA
>JACIXM010000135.1 GCA_014360395.1 Actinotalea sp. | reverse complement strand
ACCATCCCCTCCTGGGCCATCGTGGCGACGAGCGTGCCGTCCTGGCGGTACACCCGCGCCGCCCCCAGACCCCGGCCGCCGTGCGCGCTGGGCGTGGACTGGACGTAGAGCAGCCACTCGTCGGCGCGCACGGGCCGGTGCCACCACATCGCGTGGTCCAGGCTCGCCATGGACAGGCCCGGGCTCGCCCAGCTCAGGCCGTGGCGGCGCAGCACCGGCTCGAGCAGCACCTGGTCGCAGGCGTACGCGAGCAGCGCGCGGTGCAGGACCTCGTCGTCGGGCAGGGGTGCCCGGGCCTTCATCCACACCAGCTGGTGGCCGCTCGCCATCGGGCCGGGACGCAGGTAGATCGCGTCCTCGACGTGCCGCAGGTCGAACGCCGCGGACTGGGTCCAGAAGTCGGCCATGGGGTGGTCGATGCCGGCGAGGACCTGCAGCGCGCTGGGCACCTTGTCCGGACCGGGGACCGAGGGCGGCGGGGTGTCGGTGTGGTCCAGGCCCGGCTGCTCGACCTGGAACGACGTCGTCATCGACAGGATCGGGACGCCCTCCTGCAGCGCGTGGGTGCGCCGGGCGCTGAAGGACCGGCCGTCCCGGAGGTTCTCCACCGAGAAGGTGATGGGCTTGGTGACGTCCCCGGGCCGCAGGAAGTACCCGTGCACCGAGTGGGGGAGCCGTTCCGCCGGGACCGTGCGGGCGGCCGCGAGGACGCACTGCGCCAGGACCTGGCCGCCGAAGACGCGTCCGCCGGGCTTGGGCAGGCTCGACCCGATGAACGTGTCGTCGTCGACCGGGGTCAGGTCGAGGACGTCCAGCACCCGCTGCAGCGCTGTCCGGGCCGCCTCGGGAGCGCGGTCGGGGCGGGCCGGCGGGGCGGTGGTCGTCGGGTCGGTCGTCATCGGGCTCCCTCGTCGAAGGTGTTGACCATGGCGTGGGCCGCGCGCTCCAGGTAGTCCCACAGGGTGGCGTGCGGCAGGGGAGCGAGGTGCAGCTCGTCCAGGGCAGTCCGCATGTGCTGCAACCAGCGGTCCCGGGCGCCGGGGCTGACGGGGTAGGGCGCGTGGCGCATCCGCAGCCGGGGGTGCCCGCGCTGGTCGGAGTAGGTGGTCGGGCCGCCCCAGTACTGCTCCAGGAACGTCCTCAGCCGGTCCTCCGCCGGGCCGAGGTCCTCCTCGGGGTACATCGGCCGCAGGAGGTCGTCGGTCGCCACGAGCTCGTAGAACCGCCCGACCAGGCGCCGGAAGGTCGGCTCGCCCCCGACCAGCGCGTGGAAGCTGTCGGCCGACGAGGTGCGCCCGGTCGGGGCCGCCGGTCGGGTGACGGCCGGCGGGGTGGCGTGCAGGGGGAGCGGTTCACGGTCGGGCACGGCCCCATCCTCCCTCACGCAGGACTACTGTGGTCGCGGGCGGGTGACCACCGAACGGGACGCGCACGACGGGAGGCGACCTCGATGACCAAGGCCGAGCAGATCCTCGCGGCGCTCGGTGGCGACGACAACGTCGTCGACCTCGAGCCGTGCATCACCCGCCTGCGGGTCGAGCTCAAGGACCCCGCGCTCGTCGACGAGCCCGCGCTGCGGGAGTCCGGCGCCTTCGGCGTCGTCCGGTCCGGCCGGATCGTGCAGGTCGTCGTCGGCCCCGAGGCCGACACCCTCGCGGCAGACATCGACAGCCTGCGCTGAGCCGCCGCCCCGGGTCACCCGGCGCTCGGGCGTTCCTTCGGCGCCGTGCCCGGCTGCCCGCGCTCGACCATGACCTGCCGGGGCAGCGCCAGACCGACGCCCTCCGCGACGAAGAGCTCCCGCACGCGGGCGCGGACCTCACGCTGGATCGCCCACTGCTTGGCGGGGGCGACCTTGAGGAGCATCCGGAGGGTCACCGACTCGGCGCTGAGGGCCTCGTAGGCCGTGACCTCGGGCTCGCCGAGGACCTCCTTCTCGTGCGCCGCGGCGACCTCGGTGGCGGCCTGGAGGACGAGGGCGGTCGCCCGGGCCACGTCCGTGTCCGGCGGCACCATGACCTCCACGCGCGCCTTGGACCAGCCCTGCGTCATGTTGCCGACGCGCAGGATCTCGCCGTTGCGGACATACCAGAGGGTGCCCGACAGGTCGCGGATCTGCGTGATCCGCAGGCCGACGGCCTCCACGACGCCGCTGGCCTCGCCCACGTCGACGACGTCCCCGACGCCGTACTGGTCCTCGACCAGCATGAAGATGCCCGCGAGGAAGTCCTTGACGAGGGTCTGGGCGCCGAAGCCCAGGGCGACGCCGACGACGCCGGCCGAGGCCAGGACGGGCCCGAGGTCCCACTCGTTGATGTTCGCCAGCGCGGTCACGACCAGGACCGTCACGACGATGCCGGCGACGGAGCGCAGCACCGAGCCCATCGTCTCGGCGCGCTGCACCCGTCGGGCGACGGCCAGCGGGTCGGAGTCCTCGCCGGCGACGGGCACCCGGGTCTTCATGAGCAGTCGGCGGGTGTGGGTCCGCATCTTCACGCCGCCGTCGATGACGGAGCGCACCGCGCGGGCGATGACCCACCGGACGACGGCGAGCAGCACCAGGCCGACGAGGATGGCGATGAGGCTCTGGAGGGGCCAGCCCATGACCCACCGGACGGCCTCTTCGGGATCGGGCATCGGCGGACTGGTTTCGGCGAAGATCGGTCGCACGACGCCAGGCTAACGAGCGGCCCGGGTCCGGGGCCGCGCTGAGCGCTCCGGCCGGGGATCCCGCACGGGATCCTCACACGCGGGGTGGGCGGCGCCACACGTCCCGCCGTGCCGGGCCCCGGCCGGACCGGAAGGCCCGCGCCGGGGCGAGCCAGCCCCGAACGGCTGCTTGGCGGCGGCCACCCGGACGGCGCGCGGCGCGACCGGACGGCTGGGGGCCCCACGCTCTGGCAGGATCGACGCGTGCCCGAGAACCACGACGCCTCGCCCCTGCCGCCGCCCCTCCTCGAGCTCGCGGCCCGTCACGGGGTGGTCCCCGACTTCTGGGGCTTCGACGGGCAGCACCGGTTCGTCTCGCAGGAGACCACGGTCGCCGTCCTCGCCGCGCTCGGCGTGGACGCGTCGACCCCCGAGCGGGTCGACGTCGCCCTCGAGCACGCCGAGGACGACACCTGGCGCCGGCCCCTGCCGCCGGTCGTCGTCGTCCGGGCCGGCAGCACCGTCCAGGTGCCGGCGCACGTCACCGACGGCCAGCCGGTCAGCGTGCATGTCGTGCTCGAGAACGGTGCCGGCCGCCGGGATCTGGAGCAGGCCGACGTCTACGTCGCCCCGCGTGCGGTCGACGGGCGGTCCGTAGGACGCGCGACCTTCGTCGTCCCCGCCGACCTGCCGCTCGGCTGGCACGAGCTCGTGGCCCAGTCGCCGGACGGCGGGGGCCGCTCGACCCTCGTCGTCGTGCCCGACCGGCTCGAGCTGGGGCGCGGGCTGCAGGAGCGCCGCGGGTGGGGCTTCATGGCGCAGCTGTACTCGGTGCGCTCGGAGCGCTCCTGGGGGGTCGGGGACCTCGCCGACCTGCGCGAGATGTCCTGGTTCGCCGGCCGCCGGTGCTCGGCGGACTTCCTCCTCATCAACCCCCTGCACGCGGCCGAGCCCGGCGCGCACATGACGCCGTCGCCGTACCTGCCCGTCACCCGTCGCTTCGTCAACCCGATCTACCTGAGGGTCGAGGACATCCCCGAGACCGCCTACCTGCCGGTCGCCGAGCGGTCGCTGGTCGAGTGGCAGGCGGAGGTCGCCCGCCCGCTCAGCGAGGACGAGGGGCCGATCGACCGCGACGCGGCCTGGGGCGCGAAGAAGGTCGCCCTGGAGGTCGTCTTCGCGGCGCCACGGTCCGCCGCCCGCCAGGCCGCGTTCGAGGCCTACCGGGAGCTCGAGGGCCCGGGCCTGGAGGACTTCGCCACCTGGTGCGCGCTCGCCGAGCACTTCGAGGGCCGGCCCTGGCCGGCCGAGGCCTCGGACCGCACCTCGGACCTGGTCAAGGAGCTGCGGGAGCGGCTCGCGGACCGGATCGACTTCCACTGCTGGCTGCAGTGGGTCGCCGACGAGCAGCTCGCCGCCGCCCAGCGGGCCGCCCTGGAGGGCGGCATGCGGATCGGGATCATGCACGACCTCGCTGTCGGCGTGCACCCCGAGGGCGCCGACTCCTGGGCCATGCGGGACGTCCTCGCGCAGGGCGTGTCCGTCGGCGCGCCGCCGGACATGTACAACCAGCAGGGCCAGGACTGGTCCCAGCCGCCGTGGCGCCCGGACGCCCTCGCGCGCGCCGCGTACCGCCCGTACCGCGACATGCTGCGGACGATCCTGCGGCACGCGGGCGCGATCCGGATCGACCACGTCCTGGGCCTGTTCCGGCTGTGGTGGATCCCGGCCGGCGCCGGCGCCCAGGCCGGTGCGTACGTCCGGTACGACCACGATGCGCTCATCGGCATCCTCTGCCTGGAGGCCCAGCGGGCGGGCGCCGTCGTCATCGGCGAGGACCTCGGTGTGTTCGAGCCGTGGGTCCGCACGTACCTCACCGAGCGCGGGATCCTCGGCACGTCGGTGCTCTGGTTCGAGTACGAGGGCGACCGGCTCATGCCGCCGGAGCACTACCGGCGCCTGGCGCTGGCCACGGTCACCACGCACGACCTGCCGCCGACGGCGGGGTACCTGGCCGGCGAGCACGTGGACCTGCGCGACCGCCTCGGCCTCCTCACGGAGCCGGTCGACGTCGTCCGGCGCGCCGCCGCCCAGGAGCGGCAGCAGATGGTGGACGTGCTGGCGGAGCGGGGTCTCGTGGGTCCGGACCCGTCCGAGCGTGAGCTCGTCGAGGCGATGCACCGACTCGTCCTCGCCTCGCCGTCGGTGCTGGTCGGTGTCTCGCTCGCCGACGCCGTGGGGGAGCGGCGCGCGCAGAACCAGCCCGGCACGGACACCGAGTACCCCAACTGGAAGGTGCCGCTGGCCGACTCCGCCCAGCGTCTGGTGACGGTCGACGACCTCTTCGACAGCCCGCGCCTGCGCTCGTTGGTCCGGGCGGTCAACGACGCGATCGGCTGACGCAGGACGCTCGTCGTGTCCCGGCCCGGCCGGTCAGCAGGACCGGTCGCGCTCCTGGGCCGCGAGGGCGCGGCGGACGCCGTCGCGCGACTCGACGACCAGACGGCGCAGCGCCGGGTGCCGGTCGCCGGCCTGCTCCAGCCAGCTGTCGGTCCGCTCGAGCACGTCCACCCCGGTGTCCGTCAGCCCCGCCAGCAGCGACGGGTACAGCCCGACGACGACGTTCTGGGCGATCTCGTTGGTCCGGCTCGTCCAGACGTCCTCGATCGCCGCGAAGTAGCGGTCGACGAAGGGCACGAGGAGCGAGCGGTCGTGGACGCGGCCGAAGCCGGCGATCGTGGACGTCTGCAGCGCGTTCGCCAGGTCGCCGCGCTCGACGGCCGCGGCCCACGCCGCCTCCTTCGCCTCGGCGGTCGGCAGCGCGGCGCGCGCTGCCGCGGCGGCGCGCTCGCCGG
>JACIXM010000134.1 GCA_014360395.1 Actinotalea sp. | reverse complement strand
TCGGCGACGATCGGCACACCCGCCGCGCGCTCGAGCGCGCGGACGAGGTCGCGGCGTGCGGCCGGCGGCGCCGCCGCGCCCGGCGCGCTCGCCCGCCGGATCCGCTCGGCGACGTCCCGGACGTCCGCGACGGTCCGGGCGGTCGCTGCCTCACGGCGGCGGGCCGCGTCGTCGAGCCGGTCCCGGAGCGCCTCAACGCCCTCCCCGGTGCGCGCGGAGGTGAGCAGCACGGGCACGCCTGCCAGGCCGTCGTCGGCGAGGAGGCGGGCGAGGTCGGCCGCGCAGGCGTCGCGCTCGGCCGGGGAGAGCCGGTCGACCTGGTTGAGGGCGACCAGCAGCACGTCGCGGTGCCCGGCCAGGCCGCGCAGGTACCGGTCGTGCAGGGCGGCGTCGGCGTACTTCTGCGGGTCGACGACCCACACCATGAGGTCGACCAGCGCGACGAGCCGCTCGGCCTCGAGGCGGTGCTCGACGACGACGGAGTCGTGGTCGGGCAGGTCCAGGAGCACCAGGCCGCCGTCGTCGGTGCGCGGCCCTGCCCTGCCCGGCGACGCAGGCCGGGGCGTCGCCGTGGGTTCGCGGTCCGGACCGTCGGCGTCGAGGACGTGCCGGCGCCGGACCCCGAGCCAGTCCAGGAGCGCGCCGGCGCCCTCCGCACCGCGCACGAGGGCGAGCGCCTCCGCCGTCGTCGGCCGCAGCACGTCCACCGCGGCGACGTCCGTGCCCGTCACGGCGTTGACCAGCGAGGACTTCCCGGACCCGGTGGCGCCGGCGAACGCCACCGCGGTGTGATCGGCCGACAGCCGCATGCGGTGCCCGGCCCGGTCCTCGACGGCGGCTGCCGCCGCCAGGACGTCCGCGGGCAGGACGTCGCGCCCGGCGACGACGGCGCGGGCGAGCGCGTCCAGCCGCTCGGCGACGGTCAGCCCTCCCACAGCGACCTCCACCAGCGGCGCAGGCCGGACTCGGGCGCCGGAGGCTCCACCCGGACGTCGTCGGCCCGCTCCCCCGGTCCGCTGAGGACCGGCGGGAGGTCGACGGCCGCGCCGAGCCAGGCCGCGTCGTCGGCGACCCGGTGCGCCGCGGCGCGCAGCTGCGGCCCCGCCGCGGCCGTGAGGTCCAGGGCGTCGACGACGGACGCGAAGCGACGCGCCTCGGCACCCAGCAGCTCGTCGATCCGGGCGACCAGGTCGGCGTGCGCGGTGCGGGTCAGGCGCCGGACCGCCTCGTCGCCGAAGACGGCCTCCAGCAGCCGCTGGGCGAGGACCGCCGCGCCGCCCGCGACCCCGACCTCCGCGCCGGTCAGGCCGCCCGTGGACGCGAAGATCACCACCATGAGCGTCGCACCGAGGGCGTTCACCCCGAAGGACAGCGCGCGTGCGGTGGAGCGCTTGTCCGACCCCTCGGTCGCCACGAGGTCGAGCACCCCGCGCTGCCAGGCCCGCACCTGCTCCGCCACCCGCTCGCGCAGGTCGCTCGAGGCCCGGGTGAGCCACAGCCCCTCGACGAGCCGCGACCCGGCCGGGTCAGCGCGCCAGGCGGCAGCGGTGCGCTCCGCCGCGCGGTCGGCGGCGTCGACGACGAGGTCCACCAGGCCGCTGGAGATCGCCTCCGCCACAGGTTCCGGGGCGGGGCGCCCGCGCACGAAGGCGGTGACGCGGTCCCGGACGCTGCTCACCCGGGCCTCGAGCGCTCGGAAGATCTCCCCGGTCCCCACGAACTCCTGCCAGCGGGCCAGGACCTCGCCGCGCAGCATGGTGCCGTCCGAGGTCGCCGCCTCGACGCGCTCCCGCGCGTCGGCGTAGGCCGCGTCGAGCTGCGCGCGGAGGCGGTCGGCGTGGGCCACGTGATCCTCCACCGCCGAGGCGAGACCGGGGACCGTCGCCAGCACGTCCTGGAGGGCACCGGCCACGGTGCGGTGGACCACCTGCTCGCGGGAGGCGCCGTCGCCGACGACGGCGCGCAGCCACCGGTCCAGCTCGGCGACCGCGGCACGGGGAAGGCGCCCGTCCGCGAGCGGGGCCTCGTCCACGGTGACCAGGCGGGCCTCGGGCAGGCCGTTCTCGGTGAGCATCCGTCCGAGGTCGGCGGCGACCGCGGTGCGCGCGGGCGGGTCGACGCGGTTGAGCACGACCGTCACGACGGCGCGGCGACGCGCGGCGGCGGCGAGCAGGTCCCACGGGACGGCGTCCGCGTAGCGGGCGGCCGTGGTGACGAAGACCCAGAGGTCCGCGGCACCGAGCAGCTCCTCCCCGAGCTCCCTGTTCTCCTCGACGACCGAGTCGATGTCGGGGGCGTCGAGCAGCGCGAGGCCACGCGGCACGTCGACGTGCGCGACGAGGCGCAGCGCCCTGCCCCGCGCGTCCCGCCCGGTGACCCGCGGCAGGGTCGGCAGGATCCGGTCGGTCGCGAACCACGCCGTGTCGTCCGGGTGGTGGACGAGGACCGGGGACCGCGTCGTCGGCCGCAGCACGCCGGAGGCCGTGACCTCGCTGCCGACGAGGCTGTTGACCAGCGTCGACTTGCCAGCGCCGGTCGAGCCGCCCACGACGGCCAGCAGCGGCGCGCCCATCTGCCGCACGCGGGGCAGGAGGTAGTCGTCGAGGTGCTCCACGAGCCGGCGCGCTGTGCGCCGCTGCTGCTCCGCACCGGGCAGGTCGAGGGGGAGCCGGGCGTCCTGGACGGTGGTGCGCAGCGCCGTCAGCGCGGACAGGAGGCGCTCGGTCGCCTCCGCGTCAGCCGTCACGGCGCCTCCTGGTCCTGGTCACCGGCCGGGCCGGGGCACGCGCTCGGTACGGCGCGGCCGGGCCCAGTCTGTCGCAGCCGGACCCGGACAGCACGAGGGCCGGTCCCCGCCGGCAGCGGGTCCGGCCCTCGTGGCGCGCCGGGCGCGGTCAGTCGCGCGTCAGCTTGCGGTACGTCACGCGGTGCGGACGGGCCGCCTCGACGCCCAGCCGCTCGACCTTGTTCTGCTCGTACGCCTCGAAGTTGCCCTCGAACCAGTACCAGGCCGCCGGGTCCTCGTCCGTCCCCTCGTAGGCGAGGATGTGCGTCGCGACGCGGTCGAGGAACCACCGGTCGTGGGAGACGACGACGGCGCAGCCGGGAAACTCCTCGAGGGCGTTCTCCAGGGAGCCGAGGGTCTCGACGTCGAGGTCGTTGGTCGGCTCGTCCAGCAGGAGGACGTTGCCGCCCTGCTTGAGCGTGAGGGCGAGGTTGAGCCGGTTCCGCTCGCCGCCGGACAGCACGCCCGCCGGCTTCTGCTGGTCCGGGCCCTTGAACCCGAACGACGCGACGTACGCCCGGGACGGCATCTCGAGGTTGCCGACCTTGATGTAGTCCAGGCCGTCGGAGACGACCTCCCACAGGGTCTTCTTCGGGTCGATGCCACCGCGGCTCTGGTCGACGTAGGACAGCTGGACGGTCTCGCCGATCTTGAGGTTCCCGCCGTCCAGCGGCTCGAGCCCGACGATCGTCTTGAAGAGCGTCGTCTTTCCCACGCCGTTCGGCCCGATGACGCCGACGATGCCGTTGCGCGGCAGCGAGAAGGACAGCCCGTCGATGAGCGTCCGGTCGCCGAAGCCCTTGCGCAGGCTCTCCGCCTCGATGACGACGCTGCCCAGGCGCGGACCCGCCGGGATCTGGATCTCCTCGAAGTCCAGCTTCCGCGTCCGCTCCGCCTCGGCCGCCATCTCCTCGTAGCGGGCCAGACGGGCGCGGGACTTGGTCTGCCGCGCCTTGGCGGAGGACCGCACCCACTCCAGCTCGTCCTTGAGGCGCTTGGCGAGCTTGGCGTCCTTCTTGCCCTGGACCTCCAGGCGCGCCTGCTTCTTCTCCAGGTACGTGGAGTAGTTGCCCTCGTAGGGGTACAGGCGGCCGCGGTCGACCTCGGCGATCCACTGGGCGACGTGGTCGAGGAAGTACCGGTCGTGGGTCACCGCGATGACCGCACCCTGGTACTGCGACAGGTGCTGCTCGAGCCACAGGACGCTCTCGGCGTCGAGGTGGTTGGTCGGCTCGTCGAGCAGCAGCAGGTCCGGCTTCTCCAGGAGCAGCTTGCACAGGGCGACGCGGCGGCGCTCACCACCGGACAGGACGGACACGTCCGCGTCCGGCGGCGGGCAGCGCAGCGCATCCATCGCCTGCTCGAGCTGCGCGTCGAGGTCCCAGGCGTTCGCGTGGTCCAGGGCTTCCTGCAGCTCGCCCATCTCCGCCAGCAGCGCGTCGAAGTCGGCGTCCGGCTCGGCCATCAGCGCCGAGATCTCGTTGAAGCGGTCGAGCTTGGCCTTGATCTCCGCCACGCCCTCCTCGACGTTGCCGAGAACGGTCTTCTCCTCGTTCAGCGGCGGCTCCTGCAGCAGGATCCCGACCGTGTAGCCGGGCGACAGGCGAGCCTCGCCGTTCGAGGGCTGATCCAGGCCGGCCATGATCTTGAGGATCGTCGACTTGCCGGCGCCGTTCGGGCCGACGACACCGATCTTCGCTCCGGGGTAGAAGCTCATGGTGACGTCGTCGAGGATCACCTTGTCCCCGTGCGCCTTGCGCGCCTTGTACATGGTGTAGATGAACTCAGCCACGGGTCCGGTTCGCTCCAGTCACTGGTGAGGGGTGGTCGGGTAGGGCCCGCCGGTGGGTCGCCGGCCCTGTCGCCGGGACGAGCACGCCGCCGACGGGCCTGCTGCCGACCGCCTAGCCTACGGCGTGGCGGCCGCGCGACCCGACCCGACCCCGACCGGGACCCCTGCGGCCCCCGGGTCGTCACCGTCCTCGTCGAGCTCCTCGGCGAACTCGTCCTCGTCCGGCAGGTCCTCGCCGGCCGGCGGTCGTCCGTCCCGCACCCACGGATCGGCCTCGTCGACCTCGCCGCGCGCGAGGGAGCCGCCGGAGGCGACCCCGCCGGCCCGGGCGGCCTCCGCCGCTCCCCCGGACGCGACGTTCGTCGTCCGGGTGAACACAGCGCGTCCCCGCGTCAGGTCGTGCCCGAGCGCGGTGACGTCGAGCACCAGCGAGGTCCGGGGGCCGTTCTCGCCCTGCCACTCCTCGGTGCGCAGACGACCGGTGGCCAGGACCGGGTCGCCCTTGCGGATCGACGAGCCCACGTTGAGCGCCACGTCGCGGAACGCCTTGACGGTGATCCACTCCGTCTGCCCGTCCGTCCACGCCCCCGCCCGGGAGTCGAACCAGCGCGGCGTCGCTGCCACCCGGAAGCTCGTGTACGGGACACCGTCGCCCGTGATCTCCCGCGGCGTCGTCGCCGCCCACCCGACGACGGTGACGGTCAGTCCGCTGCTGCTCATGTGGCACCTCCTGCTCTGCCGAGCCGGTCCGTCCGGCTCCGCAGCGAGGCTCCCGACGAGTCGGGAGGACACCGGCGGGGGGCCCGGCGGGCCTGGGGAGGCGCCGGGGAGCAGGCGGCCTGGGGACACGCCGGCCCTCCGGCGCCAGGGTCGGGTCTCAGGACGAGACCGTTGCAGCCGCCTCCTCGCCGCCCGCACCCGGCGGGACCACCGCGGCGCGGTGCCCGGCCGAGCGGCCGGTGGCGGCCCGCCGCACGGCCCGGTGGTCGGCGTGCACCTCACGCGTGGGCACGACCAGAGCCTCGTCCACGACACCACCCACCACGAGCTGCACCGCGGCGAGGAACTGCTCGGCCCGCTCGTGGCACGCGCGGCGCCGCGCACGCCGTGCCGAGACCGCCGTCGCCGCCGCGGCGACCAGCGCCACGACCGCCGCGGCCCCGAGCGCGAGCGCCGGTCCCGTGGCGTCCTGGACCAGGAGGGCGACCGCGACCGCCGCAGCAACCAGGAGCACCCCCAGCACGGCCCACGCCACCGCGCTACGGCGGCGGCGCACAGCACCGCTCAGATCGGCCGGCGCGGTGTCGACGGCGGCCACGGCGCGCTCCATCTCGGCCGTCAGGCCTTCGACCGACGGCACCGCCGCATCGACGGCCTCGCGCCACGGCGCCGGCAGCTCCCCCGCGGCCTGCTCCATCCAGGACCGACGCACCACGGCCACCCGCTCGGGCTCCGCGGCCACCAGCTCGGGCGGCCCGCCGGCGACCACCGCCTCCGCCCCGGCGTCGGCGCCGACGACGCGCACGAGCTCCTCGACGGTCGCGTCGCGCGGCAGGTTGCGCGGCTCGTCCGGCCCGACGGTCGCCACGAGGGCCCGCGCCGCATCGTCCAGCTCGGCCTGCGCCCGGCGCTCCGCCTGGCCGCGGCCTGCGACGGCGCGGGCGATCGCCCCTCGCAGCACCGGGACGCCGTCTCCCGTCGCGGCCG
Organism: Actinotalea sp.; assembly: GCA_014360395.1. Taxonomy (GTDB): domain Bacteria; phylum Actinomycetota; class Actinomycetes; order Actinomycetales; family Cellulomonadaceae; genus Actinotalea. The sequence continues at coordinate 2,628 of JACIXM010000134.1, read as the reverse complement.
ACGCGGCGTGCACGGGGACGTCGACCAGGCCGTCCTCGCGCAGCAGTCGCGCGACGTCGTTGAGCAGCGACGCCTGCGCGTCGACGGGCACGGTGTCCACCTGGTTGAGCACCACGAGCATCGAGCTCTCGTGCCCCACGAGGTGGCGCAGGTAGCCGGTGTGCAGGGCGTCGTCGGCGTACTTCTGGGGGTCGACGACCCACACGAGCAGGTCGACCATCGGCAGCAGCCGGTCCACGACCTCGCGGTGCTCCTGCGCCACCGAGTCGTGGTCGGGCAGGTCCAGGAGCACCAGCCCGCGCAGGTCGGCCTGCGTGTCGCCGTCGAGTGCGCTCTCCCGCTCGATCCGGCGGTCGGCGGCCACGCCGAGCCAGTCCAGCAGTGCGTCCGCGCCGCCCCACGTGCACGCCGTGACGGAGGAGGTCGTGGGCCGGCGGGCCCCGACGTCCGCGAACTTCAGCCCGGAGAGGGCGTTGAACAGGCTGGACTTGCCCGAGCCTGTCCCACCGACGAGGGCCACCACCGTGTGGTCCACGCCCAGGGCGAGGCGCTCCTGCACGGCGAGAAGGGAACGGCGCACCGAGGTCACCGCCTCGTCGGGCAGGCGCTCACCGCCGCGGGCGAGGGCGTCCTCCAGGTCCCGCACGCGGTGCAGCAGCGCTCGGGTCCGCGGCCCGGCGTCGGGCGGCAGGTCGGTCATGTCAACCCCTTCAGGACGGCGAGCCGCAGCCGCAGGCGCGACGCCGCGTCGTCGGCGAGATCCGGCGCGGCGAGGACGGCACGCGCCGGGTCGGCGCCGGCCCGGGCCTGGGCCCGCACCCGCGCGGCGAGGTCGTCCTGGAGCCGGCGGACGCCACCCTGGGTCGCCTCCGCGCCCAGCTGGCGGGTGAGCAGGACGCCCGCGGCGCCCAGACCCGACGCCGCCGCGGCCAGCAGCGTGGCCGCGCCGGGCGCGCCCAGAGCCTTGACGAGCCGGTCCACGGCCCCGGCGGTCTTCCGGTCGCGTGCGCCGAGGTCCTCCAGGACGGTCCCGGCGAGCTCCAGCCACGCCGCCGCGTCGTCAGCGCCGTGCGTCGCAGGCACGTCCGTGGGCCCGACGGCCGCCAGCAGTCCTGCCGCGCCCGGCAGGTCGGAGGCCTCCAGGGTCGCGGCCACGCTCTCCTGGGCGTGCCGGCGCGCGGCGGTGAGCAGCACGGTGCCGGACGTGAGCAGCTCGGCGCGCAGCGTCGCGAGCGCCGCGGCGCGCTGCTCGGTCCCGCGTCGGGTCCAGCGGTCCGCCAGCGGACCGCGCGCACCACCGGCCGTCGCCCAGCGGGCGCGGACCGGGCCGTCCGCCAGCCCGCCGCCGCGCACCGCGAGCTCGGCGCGCTGCCCGGGCGCCGCGACGGCGTCCTCGACCGCGCGCTCCAGGGCGGCCCGGGCGTCCACCTGCGCCTGGACCGCCTCGGCGAGCTCGTCGACCCAGGGTCGCAGCGCCTTCAGCGTCCCGCGCTGGGTCCGCAGGATGACCGACCGCGCCCGGTCCGGACCGGCCACCATCGCCAGCCACCGACGCACGGGCGCCACGACCGTCGTCGCCAGCAGGCCCTGGTGCGGTCCCTGGTCGGGCACCACGAACAGCGGCACGGTCCGCATGCCGGCGTCCCGGAGACGCTCCATGAGGTCGCCGCGGACGGTGCTCACGGCGGCCGCCGGGACGCGGTTGAGGACCATCGCCATCGACGTCCCGCGCTCGGCGGCCTGCGCCAGCGCCTGCCACGGCACCGCGTCGCCGTAGCGCGCCGCGGTCGTCACGAACACCCACAGGTCCGCGGCGTCGAGGAGGCGGTGCGCGACCGTCCGGTTCGCGACCAGCAGGGAGTCCAGGTCGGGTGCGTCGACGAGCGCGATCCCACGCGGGACCTGGTCCCGCACGACGACGTCGACGTCCTCCAGCAGCGGGTGCGCGGCGAGGAGCTCGGCGTCCGCCGGGTGGTGGGTCAGGACGGGCCGCCGCGTCGTGGGGCGCAGGACGCCTGCCGGGGAGACCTCTTCCCCCACCACGGAGTTGACCAGCGTCGACTTGCCCGCGCCGGTGCTGCCGGCGACGACGACGACGGCGGGTGCGGACAGCTCGCGCAGGCGCGGCAGGAGCTGGTCGTCGAGCTGCTCGAGGAGCTCGCGGCGGCGCTTCTCGGCGCGGTCGGACCCGTCGAGGCTGAGGACGAAGCGGGTGCGCTCCAGGTCACGCCTCAGGTCGCCGACGGCGTCCAGGAGGTAGTCGCTCGCGCGGGGCCGCGGCGCGCCGTCGTCGGCGGTGCCCTCGGCTGGCGCGCCGGACGCGGCGCGACCCGCGTCGACGGGCGGCGCCGCAGCGGAGCGGTCGACGTCAGCGGGCACGGGCCAATCCTCCCGTGCGGGAGGGTGTGGGCCAAACCCGCGCGCCGGGTGACCACCGACTTCGCCCGGCGGCGGCCACTAGGCTGGGCGGGCCCGCCGGGCGCCGGCCCCCGTAGCTCAGTGGATAGAGCATCGGACTTCTTATCCGCAGGTCGCAGGTTCGAATCCTGCCGGGGGCGCCACCGTCCGCCCCGGTCGTGCCCCGGGCGGCTCACCCGTCCGTCCGGTCGTCCCCCGGGCGGCTCACCC
>JACIXM010000133.1 GCA_014360395.1 Actinotalea sp. | reverse complement strand
AGGACGGCGAGGAAGGTGACGAGGGCGGCGGCGACCACGTTGCTCAGCTCGTCGGCGGCCAGCAGAGCGAGCCCGAGCACGCCGCTGCCGACCAGCGCGCTGCCGAACGCCGTGCGGTACGCCCAGACCGGGCCGTGGACGGTGACCGAGTACAGCGCCAGCAGCACCAGGGCGTCGGCGGGCAGGACGACGGGGACGCCGAGCAGCAGGTGCCCGAGCGCGGCCGCGAAGACGACGGCGGCGGAGGCGACCGGGCGCACCCGACGCCACACCACGGCCACGCTCATGATGACGGCGGCGCCGACCGCGACGGGCCGGTCGTCGTAGATGCCGAGCACCCCGTAGGAGAGCGGCACCACGAACAGCAGGAGCCCGACGGCGGTGAGGGCGTCGACGGCGAGGCGGTGCTCCTCGTCCCACGCGGAGACGCGTTCCCACCAGCGCATGCGCGTCAGCCTAGGGCGGGTTCCGGCCGGTGGCGTCACCCCGGAGTCGGAGGTCCGGCGTGCCGCGGGTGCGATGACGGGCGGACCCCGACGCGGCCGTGGGAGAGGTCCTCCTCCTGGTGGGCGCGCTGTGGCAGCATGTGCGCCATGACCCACGTTCTCTTGGCGGAGGATGACCCGGCCATTGCCGAGCCCTTGGCGCGCGCACTGGGCCGCGAGGGGTACGAGGTCGTCGTGCAAGGCACGGGTCAAGGGGCCATCGACTCGGCCCCGCAGGCGGACGTGGTGATCCTCGACCTGGGCCTGCCGGACATGGACGGCCTGGACGTCGCCCGCTGGATCCGCAACCAGGGGCTGACCACGCCGGTCCTCGTGCTCACGGCCCGGGCGGACGAGGTGGACCTCGTCGTCGGCCTGGACGCCGGCGCCGACGACTACGTGACCAAGCCGTTCCGCCTCGCCGAGCTGCTGGCCCGGGTCCGGGCCCTGCTGCGTCGCACGCACGCGGAGGGCACCGAGGACGAAGAGCTCGTCGCCCAGGACGTCCGCATGGACCTGGCGGCGCACCGCGCCTTCCAGGGTGACCGGGAGCTGCACCTGACCGCCAAGGAGTTCGACCTCCTGCGCGCGCTGGTCAAGGAGGCCGGCTCCGTCGTCGGGCGCGACACGCTCATGCGCCAGGTGTGGGACTCCGACCCGACCGGCTCCACGAAGACCCTCGACATGCACGTGTCGTGGCTGCGCCGCAAGCTCGGCGACGACGCCAACGCGCCGCGCTACATCTCCACGGTGCGCGGCATGGGCTTCCGGTTCGAGACGGGTCGCGGCTGACGGCCGCCTGACGTGCGCCGCCGCGTCCTGCAGGCCACCGTCGCGGCCGTCACCGTGGCCGTCGTCCTCCTCGGCATCCCCCTGGCCTTCTTCAGCGCCCAGCTCGTCCGGGACGGGGAGCTGCGTGACCTCGAGCAGCGCGCCGTCAACCTCGCGCGCGGGGTGGAGAACCGGCTCGTCGCCGACCGGGAGATCTCCGAGGACCTCCTGGAGTTCTACGTCGGCGGCGGGGAGCGGGGGAGCCTGCCCGCGTCCGTGTCCGTCGTGACGCCGTCGGGGGAACGCTTCCGCGCCGGCGAGCCGATCGAGGGCCGCGCCTACCCCGAGGTCGAGTACACCGAGTCCGGCGCCGTCGTGCTGCTCTCCCTGTCCTACTGGGACGTCTTCTGGCGCACCGCGCGGGCCGTGGCCCTGGTCGTCGCCGCGTCCGTGGTCGCCGTGGCCGCGGGGGTGTCCGTGGCGCTGTGGCAGGCGCGTCGCCTCGCCGCGCCGCTGATCTACCTCGCGGCGAGCGCGGAGCAGCTCGGCGCCGGGCAGGTGCGCCCGCGCCTGGAGCCCTCGGGGGTCGAGGAGATCGACCTCGTGGCCGCGGAGCTCGCGCGCTCCGCGGACCGGATGGCCGGGCGCCTGGCCGCCGAGCGGCAGTTCGCGGCGGACGCCTCCCACCAGCTGCGCACGCCCCTGACGGCGCTGTCCATGCGCCTGGAGGAGATCGCCGCCGCCACGGAGAAGGAGGAGGTCCGGGAGGAGGCGCGCATCTCCCTGGAGCAGGTCGAGCGGCTCGTCACCGTCGTCGACGACCTGCTCGCCCGGTCCCGGCGCGCCCAGGGCGGCACGACCGAGGCGGTGCAGCTGCTGGACGTCGTGCGCCAGCAGGAGGAGGAGTGGGAGCGGCCGTTCCGCACGGCCGGCCGCCGGCTCGTGGTCGAGGTGCCCGAGGACGTCGCCGTCCTCGCGACGCCCGGTGCGCTGGCCCAGGTGATCGCGACGCTGGTCGAGAACTCCCTGGTGCACGGCGACGGCACGACGACCGTGCGTGCCCGCCCGGCGAACACCCAGGGCGCCGTCGTCATGGAGGTCACCGACGAGGGCCCGGGCGTGCCGGACGAGCTGGCCCCGCGGATCTTCGAGCGGGCGGTCACCAGCGGTCGGGGCACGGGCCTGGGCCTGGCCGTCGCACGGGACCTCGTCGCGGCCGACGGCGGCCGGCTCGAGCTGGCGCAGCGGCGGCCCCCGGTCTTCGCCGTGTTCCTCTCGGCCGTGCCGCGCACCCTGGACCCCAACGTGGTCCTGCCGCGGGGCGCCCTGGTGCCCAGCGGGTCGCGCCGCCGGCGGCGGCGGCGCCGCGAGGCCTGAGGGCTCAGGTGCGTGCCGGGTCGACGTCGGCCGCCACGGCGGGGACGTCGTGCGGCGCCGCGGTGGGGGCCCCGGTGAACACGAGCCGCCGGTAGGCGACGTAGCGGAACGCGGTGCCGAGGGCGAGCCCGACGACGTTCGCCGCGATGTTGTCCGCCAGCGGCGAGGTGAGCCCCAGGACGTAGTGCGAGAAGCCCAGGCACGCGACCGCGACGAGCATGCCGCCGACGTTGACGACGGCGAACACGACGAGCTCGCGCCGCGGCGAGGCGGTGCGCCGGGCCGAGAACGTCCAGTACCGGTTGCCCACCCAGGCGACGAGCGTCGCGACGGCGACCGAGAGCACCTTGGCGGTGATCGGCTTGTCCTCCAGCAGCTGGCCCGGCCCGAACCGCAGGAGGTTGAACAGGCCGACGTCGACGACGTAGGCCACCGCGCCCACGGAGCCGAACCGCGCCAGCTCCAGCGCACGGGTCCTCATGGGCCTCACCGTAGGGCCACGCCGCCCCGTGCCGCACGGCAAGCACCCGTCCGGCGGCGTCCGCGGGTGGACGGGTCCCGATGCCGACGGGGGCCGTTGTTACGCTCGGCCCTCGTGACGGCACCCGTGGTGGCAGTGATCGGTGGGGGGCAGCTCGCCCGCATGATGAGCCCGGCCGCGACCGCGCTCGGCGTGGGCCTGCGCGTGCTCGTCGAGGACGCCGGCACCGCTGCGGCCCAGGTCGTCGTGGATGCACCCGTGGGCCGACCCGCCGAGGG
>JACIXM010000132.1 GCA_014360395.1 Actinotalea sp. | reverse complement strand
CACCTGAGCCCCGCCGGGCGGCGGGCCGGCCGCCGCCGGTGCGCCCAGATGCGGTCATGGAGCCCCCGACAGACGGTGGAGGTCCCGCGGCGACCCGCCGCTCCCGCGCTGCGCGCGACACGACGACCACCTCTGGGGGATCACCCATGGCCACGAACACCGTCATCCGCTCGCTGCACGACCTCGGCGCGGCCGCCTGGTTCGGCGGCAACCTCATGGGTGCCGTCGGGCTCAACGGCGCCTCGAAGGTCGTGTCGAACCCGACGGACCGGCTCCGGACCGCCTCGGCCGGCTGGGGCAAGTGGGCCCCGCTCAACGCCGCCGCGATCGGCGCGCACCTCGTCGGCGGCGCCGGCCTGCTCCTGGCGAACAAGGGCCGGCTGGCCGCCCAGCAGGGCGTGGGCGCCAGCACCGTCGCCAAGCTGGCCCTGACGGCCGCCGCACTCGGCTCCACCGCCTGGAACGGCGTCCTCGGCGCGAAGATCGCGCAGGCCTCCGACGCCCCCGCCGAGAGCGCGGTGACCCCCTCGGCCGGCACGCCCGCGGACGTCGCGAAGGCGCAGAGGCAGCAGAAGGTGCTCCAGTGGGTCACCCCGGCGCTCGTCGGGTCCGTCCTCGTGCTCAACGCCCAGCAGGGCGAGCTCCAGCGACCCGAGGAGGTCAAGAAGGGCCTGCTCGGCCGGCTCACCCACCGCTGAGGCGCGCCCCGGTCCCGACGGCCGGGCCCGGACGGCCCGCCCTGCACACGCCGGGGCGGGCCGTGGTGCGTCGGGAGACCGCGCCGGGCGAGCGGGCTTGGCAGGATCAGGCCATGAGCAGCGCCGCCCCCGCCGTCGTCCTGTCCCCCTTCCCCGTCGAGGCCGACGGCGTCGAGGCGGTCGTCTGGGACGGCGGCCCGCTCCCCGCCGACGACGTCCTGGACCGCGTCGGGCTGTTCGTCGTGCCCTACACGTTCGAGCCGTGGGCGACGGAGCCGCTGCGCCGCGGGCTTCCCGGGCTGCGGGTCGTGCAGTCGCTCACCG
>JACIXM010000131.1 GCA_014360395.1 Actinotalea sp. | reverse complement strand
CCTCGTGCTGACCCTCGCGCGGCGGCACGTGCGTGAGTCCGCCCGCCGGGTCGCCGGCCCCGAGCACCTGCCGCCGGTCAGCGTGCTCGTGCCGGCGTACAACGAGGCCGTCGGCATCGCCGGCGCCGTGGGCTCGCTGGCGGCGAGCGACTACCCGGAGCTGGAGATCGTCGTCGTCGACGACGGCTCCACCGACGGCACCGGGGACATCGTCGAGGCCCTGGGTCTGCCCGGGGTGCGACTCGTGCGGCAGCCCAACGGCGGCAAGGCCCGGGCGCTGCGCACCGCCACGCGCGAGGCGAGCCACGACGTGCTCGTCATGCTCGACGGGGACACCGTCTTCGAGCCCGACACCATCCGCCGCCTCGTCCAGCCGCTGCGGGACCCGTCCGTCGGGGCGGTCAGCGGGAACACCAAGGTCGGCAACCGGCGGGGCCTGCTGGGGCGGTGGCAGCACCTGGAGTACGTCAGCGGCTTCAACCTCGACCGGCGCCTGCAGGACCTCCTCGGCGTCATCACCACGGTGCCCGGTGCCTGCGGCGCGTTCCGCCGGCAGGCCCTGGCCGCCGCCGGGGGCGTCGGCACGGACACGCTCGCCGAGGACACGGACGTCACGATGGCCGTGCTGCGCGCGGGCTACCGGGTCGTGCACGAGGAGCGGGCGCGGGCGTGGACGGAGGCCCCCACCACGGTCGAGGACCTGTGGAAGCAGCGCTACCGCTGGAGCTACGGGACGCTCCAGTGCATGTGGAAGCACCGCGGGGCGCTCCTGGACCGCGACCCTGGCGGACGCCGGCTGGGTCGCGTCGGCATCCCCTACATGCTCGCCTTCCAGGTGGCGATGCCCCTCCTCGCGCCGGCGATCGACCTGCTCGCGGTGTTCGGCCTGCTCACCGGGGCCGGTGCGACGGTGCTCGCGCTCTGGGGTGGCTTCGCGCTGCTCCAGCTCGTGCTGACCGCCTACGCGCTCCGGCTCGACGGGGAGAGCCTGCGTGTCCTGTGGGCGCTGCCCCTGCAGCAGCTGGCCTACCGCCAGCTGATCTACCTGGTCGTGCTCCAGGCGATCGCCAGCGCGGTGGCAGGAGCGCGCCTGCCGTGGCACAAGCTCCAGCGGACGGGGGACGTCGTGGTCCCCGGCTGACGCCGGTTCTATGACACCCCGATTGTCCGGTTTGTGACCCGCGTCACACCGTGGTCACACTTCTGGCGTAGTCTGTGCCGCCCGGGACCGGTCACGCCGACCGGCCCCGTCGTCGACAAAGGGGTTGCACGACATGACACAGAAGGACACCGGGGGCGCGACGAGGCGCCGTCGGCTCTGCGCCGGACTCGGCGCGACCGCCCTCCTCCTCGCCGGCACGGCCACACCGTTCGCCGTCGCGTCGGAGACGGACCACTTCCTCGGCACCGCCGCCGACCTCGGCGTGGCCGGCCCGTCCGGCACGCCGGAGCTGACGCAGGAGTACGCCTCCTCACCGACCGGAGCCTGGTTCGTCGAGCTCGAGACGCGGCCGACGTCGCGCGGGGGCAACGCCGCGGCGGTCGAGCGGGCGCAGGCCGCGTTCCTCGAGCGCGCGCAGGGCCGCGGCATCCCGGTCGAGGTGCGCGAGCGGTTCTCGGGCGTGTGGAGCGGCCTCTCGGCCGCGATCTCCGACGAGGACGCCGCGGTCGTCGCGGACCTGCCCGGCGTCGCCGCCGTCCACCCGGTCCTCGAGGTCGAGGCGCCGGAGCGGGCGTCGTCGTTCGAGCCGGAGATGCTCACCGCGCTCGCCATGACCGGCGCGGACGTCGTCCAGAGCGAGCTCGGGTTCACCGGTCAGGGCATCCGCGTCGGCATCGTCGACACGGGCATCGACACCGACCACCCGGACTTCGGCGGCACGGGGGTGGACGGCACGACCCCGTTCCCGTCGGCCAAGATCGTCGCGGGCTACGACTTCGTCGGCGACTCCTTCAACGCGGACGTCCGTTCGCCCGCCTACCAGCCGGTCCCGCAGCCGGACGACGACCCGGACGACTGCCAGGGCCACGGCACGCACGTCGCCGGCATCGTGGGCGCCGACGGCGACACGACCGCGGGCGGCGTCCGCGGCGTCGCACCGGACGTCGAGCTCGGTGCGTACCGGGTCTTCGGCTGCGCGGGCTCGACCACGAGCGACATCATCGTCGCCGCCCTCGAGCGGGCGCTCGACGACGGCATGCACGTGGTCAACCAGAGCCTCGGTGCCGCCTTCCAGACGTGGCCGCAGTACCCGACGGCCGTCGCGAGCGACAACCTCGTCGCCGCGGGCGTCGTCGTCGTCGCCTCCATCGGCAACAGCGGCGCGTCGGGCACCTGGTCCGCCGGTGCCCCGGGTGTCGGCGAGGACGTCATCGGCGTCGCCTCGTTCGACAACACCAACGTGACCGCGCAGGTGTTCGAGGTCGACGGCCGCGAGGTGGCCTACGCCCCGGCCGCCGCCGCGCCGGAGCCGCCCACGTCGGGCTCCCTGCCGCTCGTGGCGCTCGGCGCCCCGGGCAGCGCGGCCGCCCGCACCTGCGAGCCGCTCCCGGCCGACGTCGTCGCCGGCGCCGCCGTGCTCGTCGAGCGGGGCGCCGCGGCCGCCTACCCCGACTGCGACCCCTCGTTCCACGCCAAGGCGCTGCGCGCCCAGCAGGCCGGGGCCGCCGCCGTCGTGATCTACAACAACGTGCCGGGCATGTTCAGCCCGACCGTCGCCGGCACCCCGGCCATCACCATCCCCGTCGTCGCCATCACCGACGTCGACGGGGCGGCGCTGACCACGGCCGCGGCCGACGGCGCCGAGCTGACCTGGACCGACCAGGTCGGCAGCGTGGAGAACCCCACCGGTGGTCTCATCTCGAGCTTCAGCTCCTACGGCATGACCGCTGACCTGCAGCTCAAGCCGGACCTCGGGGCGCCCGGCGGCAGCATCTACTCCACCTACCCGCTGGAGAACGGTCGGTACGCGACCCTGTCCGGCACGTCCATGTCCGCCCCGCACGTCGCGGGCGCCGTGGCCCTGCTGCTCGAGGCGCACCCCGACCTGGCGGCCGCGGACGTCCGGGACCGCCTCCAGAACGGCGCGCAGCCGGCCCTGTGGTCGCTGAACAGCGGCCTCGGCCTGCTGGAGCCGGTGCACCGTCAGGGTGCCGGGATGATCCAGGTCGACGCGGCGATCCTCGCGGACACGCACGTCACGCCGGGCAAGCTGTCGCTGGGCGAGTCCGAGCACGGTCCCGTCCAGCGGACCCTGACCTTCACCAACGTCGGTGACACCGACGTGACGTACACGACCTCCTCCGTCGACGCGATCTCGACCGGCGGCAACCCCGACGCGCCGAGCTTCTTCCTCGGCGGGAGCGTCGTGGAGATGCCGGCCTCGGTGACCGTTCCGGCCGGTGGCTCCGTCGACGTCACGGTCTCCATCGCGCCCACGGCGTCGAACCTCGTGCAGTACGGCGGTTACCTGCGGTTCAGCGCCGAGGACGGCGAGGTCCTCAGCGTCCCGTTCGCCGGGTTCGCCGGCGACTACCAGGGGCTCGAGGCGCTCGGCGACCTCGGCAGCACCTCGTTCCCGCTGCTCGCCTCCCTGGTGGGCTGCGACCGCCTCGTCGGCGTGAGCTGCGTCGCGGGCGGGTCGTGGGACATCGCCGGCGCCGGCACCGTCTTCACGATGGTCGACGGTGACGTGCCGACCGTGCTGACGCACGTCGAGCACCCGCTGCAGTCGGTGACCCTGCGCGCCTACCGCGTCCTGCCGGGCACGTCGACCCCGGGCGAGGTCCGCGGTGCGCGGTCGCTCGTCGGCGTGGAGGAGTTCGTCGGGCGCGACTCCGGCGGCTTCAGCGTCCGCACGTGGGACGGGACGCTCGCCAAGACGAACGGCAAGGGCCGCACGACGCTGCCCGACGGCGCGTACGTCCTGGAGGTCACGGCCCTCAAGGCGCTGGGCGACCCGACGAGCCCGGACCACGTCGAGACGTGGACGAGCCCGGTGTTCACGATCGACCGCCCGGGTCGGTGACCTGCTGACAGGTCCCTGACACCAGGGGAGGCCCGGACGGTGCACACCGTC
>JACIXM010000130.1 GCA_014360395.1 Actinotalea sp. | reverse complement strand
ATCTGCTGTACCTCGCGCTCGCGCGCCAGGACACGACGCCTCTGGTCGAGGCGCTGCGGTCCCGGCCCGCGATCGCGGTGACCAACCAGTGGGCGAACTTCGTGCGCAACCACGACGAGCTCACGCTGGACCAGCTGAGCGAGTCCGAGCGCGAGGAGGTCTTCGCCGCCTTCGCGCCGCTGGAGAGCCAGCAGGTGCACGGCCGGGGCGTCGTGCGCCGGCTCCCGCCCATGCTCGACGGCGACCCCCGCCGCACCCGGATGGTGTACAGCCTGCTCTTCTCCCTGCCCGGGGCCCCGGTCCTGTACTACGGCGAGGAGATCGGGATGGGCGAGCACCCGGGCCTGGAGCGCACCCGGACGGCGGTCCGCACGCCGATGCAGTGGTCCGACGCGCCGAACGGCGGGTTCTCCCACGCCGACCCGGACGACCTCACGGTGCCGGTGGTGGAGGGGCCGTACGGGCCCGAGCACGTCAACGTCTCCGCGCAGCTGCACGACCCGGACTCCTTCCTCAGCTTCGTCCGGACGCTGGTGCACGCCTACCGGCGCTCGCCGGAGATCGGGTGGGGCGACCTGGAGATCCACGAGCAGGAGGACCCCGCCGTGCTCGTGCACACGATGACCGGCGCGACCGGGCAGCTGCTGGCGCTGCACAACCTCGCCCCCGAGCCGCGGACGATCACCGTGACCCTCCCGGACGCGGACGGCACGACCCGCGTGGTCGACATGATCGGCACGACGGCCGACGAGTGCGACGAGGCCGGCTGCCTGCGGGTCTCGCTCGACGGGTACGGCCACCGGTGGCTGCGGATCGTGCGGCGCGACGAGAAGCGGCTGCTCTGACCCCGAGCCCGCCCTGCGCGGACCCTGGCGTATCGAACACCTGTTCGACTATTGTCAAGGGATGCCGAGCGACGGCGCCACCATCCTCCACGCGGACCTCGACGCGTTCTACGCGTCGGTCGAGCAGCTCCTCGACCCGGCGCTGCGCGGGCGGCCCGTCGCCGTCGGCGGAGGGCCGTCCGGCGGGGTGGTGCTTGCCGCGTCCTACGAGGCCAAGGCGTTCGGTGTCCAGGGCGGCATGCCGGGATGGCGCGCGGCCGCGCTCTGCCCACGCCTGACCTTCGTCCGCGGGCACTTCCACGAGTACCAGCGGCTCGGGGACGCGGCGATGGCGGTGCTGCGCGACATCACCCCGGCGGTCGAGCGCATCTCCATCGACGAGGCGTTCCTGGACGTCTCCGGCGCCACGCACCTCTTCGGTCCGCCGCAGGACATCGGGGCGACCATCCGGCTGCGGGTCCGCGAGGAGGTCGGGTTGCCCATCTCCGTCGGCGCCGCCCGGACCAAGCACCTGGCCAAGGTCGCCTCGCAGGTGGCCAAGCCCGACGGGCTCGTCGTCGTCGAGCCGGGCACCGAGCGGGCGTTCCTGGACCCCCTGCCGGTCGAGCTGCTGTGGGGCGTCGGGCCGGTGACCCGGCAGCGGCTCGCGGACCAGGGCATCCGGACGGTCGGCCAGCTCGCCGAGGTGCCGGGCAGCGTCGTCGAGCGGCTGCTCGGCGAGGCCGTCGGCCACCGGCTCAGCGCCCTCGCCCACGACGAGGACCCACGCCGCGTGGTCACCTCCCGCCGGGCGGGGTCGGTGGGTGCCCAGTCCGCGATGCGGCGACGGCGCCCGGAGCGGGACGACGTCCGCAGGACCCTCGCGCACCTCGTCGACCGCGTGGCCCGACGCCTGCGGGAGAAGGGCCTGGCCGGCCGCACCGTCACCGTGACCGTGCGGTTCGCCGGGGGCACCCGCGCCACCCGGTCCCGCACGCTCACCCAGCCGGTGGCCGCGACGCTCACGCTCACCGAGGTCGCCGAGCGGCTCGCCTGGGACGCGATCGACGACCGCAGCCCGGGAGCGGAGATCACCCTGCTGGGGGTCTCCGTCTCCCACGTGGCACCGCAACGGACCGTCCAGCTGGAGCTCGACCTGCCGCCGCAGGACCCCTGGCGCCCCGGGACCGCACCCGGCGCGGCCCGCCGTGCCGTCGACGGGTCCGTGGACGCCGCGCGCACCCGGTTCGGCCGCGACGCCGTCGGGTACCTCCCGGCGGTCCTGGGGCGTCGGGCGAGCGTGCCGGAGGAGTTCCGCGAGCTCGCCGAGCACGAGCTGGGCGAGGGGTGACCCGGGTGCGGCCCACCGGCGCAGGGGCCTACGGTCGGTCCATGGGCACCGTGGTGCGCCCCGCCGTCGGGCGCTTCGAGGACCTCGCGACGGTCGTCGGGACCCGACGCCCCGGCGCCGGGGCGTGCTGGTGCATGAGCTACCGGGACTCGCGGGTCCGCAACCAGGACCGCCCCGGGTACATGGCCCGCGAGTGCGAGGTCGAGCCCGGCCCGGGCGTCCTGGCCTACGTGGACGACGAGGTCGCCGGGTGGTGCTCGATCGCACCACGCAGCACCTACCGCCGCCTCATGAACAGCCGGACGATCCCGTTCCTCGACGACCGCGACGCCTGGAGCGCCGTGTGCTTCGTCGTCCGCGCGCCCTTCCGCCGGCGCGGTCTCATGCACGACCTCCTCGCCGGCGCCGTCGAGCACGCAGCGGCGCACGGCGCGGAGGTCGTCGAGGGGTACCCGGTCGAGACCGGCGGGACCCGCGTCGACGTCGTCTCCGGCTACGTCGGCACGGTGGAGCTCTTCGAGGCGGCCGGCTTCCACCGCGCCGGGCCGACGACGGCGCACAGCGGCCACCGCGAGCGCTGGATCATGCGCAAGGAGCTGGCGCCCGGCCGGTGAGGGCGCCCGCCCTCAGCCGCGCCGCGCGCCGTACCGCTGGTGGAACCGCTCGACGCGGCCCGCCGTGTCGAGGACGCGGGAGCGACCCGTGTAGAAGGGGTGGCTCGCGCTGGAGACGTCGACGTCGACGACGGGGTAGGTGCGGCCGTCACTCCACTGGACGGTGCGGTCGGAGCTGATGGTCGACCGGGTGAGGATGGCGAAGTCGGCGCCGATGTCCCGGAACACCACCTCCCGGTACTCCGGGTGGATGCCCTTCTTCACGGCCGCACCTCCCGCACCGCGTCCTTGAGCGCGGAGCCGGCCGCCACACGGACCGTGTAGCCCGCCGGGATCTCCAGGGGCTCCCCGGTGCGCGGGTTGCGGCCGGTGCGGGCGGGCCGCTCGGTGCGGTCGACGGACACGAAGCCGGCGACCTTCACCGCCCGGCCCTCGCGCAGCGCCTCGACGACGACGTCGCGCAGCGCGGTCAGTGCCGCGTCCGCCTCCCGGGCGCTGAGTCCGGCACGGTCGGCGATCGCCTCGACGACGTCGGAACGGTTGAGGGTCATGAGTGGTCTCCAGGGGTCGTCGTCACGGTGGTCGTACTCGGGGCAGGCGCCGGCGTGGCGCAGGCGTCGGTCATCTCAGTCCGGGACCACGAGGCCCCGTCGGACCGCGCGGACCAGCCGGCGCGGCACCATCACCTCTCGGCCGTCGACGCGCACCGGCACGAGGTCCGGTGCCACCGCCGTCCACCGGGCCCGGCGCGACCGGGTCCGCGAGCGTGACATCCGTCGCTTCGGTACTGCCATCAGCCCTGCCTGCCCTTCCAGCGCGGGTTCTTCTTGTTGATCACGTACAGCCGCCCCCGCCGCCGGACGACCATCGAGCCCTCCTTGCGCGCGAGCGACCGCAGCGACGCCCTGACCTTCATGCGTTCCTCCCTCTCGACCGGACGGGGCCGGTCACCAGCTCGACTTCGTGATGCCGGGCAGCTCGCCGCGCAGGGCCATCTGTCGGAACCTCACCCGGGACAGCCCGAACGTGCTCAGGTGGCCGCGCGGGCGGCCGTCGACGACGTCCCGGTTGCGCAGCCGCGTCGGGCTGGCGTCCCGCGGCAGCGCGTGCAGGGCCCGCATGGCCTCGGCCCTCTCCCCGGCGGTGCGGTGCGGGTCGGTGGACGCTCGCTTGAGCTCCCGACGCCGCTCCGCCCAGCGCTCGACCACCTCTCTGCGCTGCCGGTCGCGGGCGATCTTGGACTTCTTGGCCATCTCAGCGCTCCTCACGAAAGGCGACGTGCCGGCGGACGACGGGGTCGTACTTGCGGAGCACCATGCGCTCCGGGTCGTTGCGCCGGTTCTTGCGGGTCACGTAGGACGCGCCGGTCCCGGCGGTCGACCGCAGGGTGATGACCGGCCGCAGCTCGGTCGTGCGCCTCGCCATCAGACCTTCTCCCCTCGAGCGCGGATCTCGGCCACCACGACGTCGATGCCCCGCCGGTCGATGACGCGGATGCCCCGCACGCTGACGCGCAGCGTGACGTGCCTGCCCAGCGACGGCACCCAGTAGCGCTTGCGCTGGATGTTGGGATCGAAGCGGCGCGGTGTGCGCCGGTGCGAGTGCGAGATCGACCGGCCGAAGCCGGGCGACGAGCCCAGGACCTGGCAGACGGCGGACACGGGACCTCCCGGTGGGTCGGACGACGGAACCGGAGCGAACTTAAGATTGATAATCGTTCTCGTCAAGCCTAGAGTCGGAGAGGCCGGCCGCGCATGCCCCGCCGGCCCCGCCGACCGTCCCCGACGCGAAAGAGAACGCCGTGCGCCACCGCCTTCCCCTCACCGTCCTGGCCGGGATCGACCCGGTCCTCCGCGAGCTGGCCGTCATGAACGTGCTCACGGACGTCCCGGACGCCGTGGTGGTGCGGCACGACATCACCGACGGCCCGGCCGGCGACGGCGAGATCCGCCGCGTCGTGCAGGACGCCCGGGGGGTCGTCGAGGACGTGCGTCGGGAGCTCGAGCACGCGTGCCTGAGCTGCGCGGTCCGCGAGGACGCGCTGCCCGTGCTGCGGCGGATCGCCGCGGAGGGCCGGTGGGGTGCGGTCGTCCTGGCCCTGCCCGTCTCCGGGGAGAGCCTGCCGGTCGCGCGGACGCTCGCCCAGCACCTGGGCGCCGGGCGCGAGCTGTCCCGCTACCGGCTCGCCCCGGTCGTCGCGACGGTCGACGTGGACGCGGCCGTCGACGACGTCTTCGGCGACGACCTGCTCGACGAGCGGGGACTGGCGCTGACGTCGGAGGACCGGCGCTCCGTCGGGGAGGCGCTCGCCGCCCAGCTCGCGCACGCCGACGTCGTCGTCGCCACCCGCGAGTCCGCCTCCTGGCCGCACCCCGGGTCCGACCTGGTGGACCACCTGCGCGCGCGCGACGGCCTGCGCGTCGACGGGCTCCACGAGCTCGACCTGCCCCGGCTGCTGACGGGCCGACACGACGTCGGCCGGGGTGAGGCCCGGCTCGACCCGGCGCTGGTGACGGCGTCCAACCGCACCTCACCGAGCGGCGTGTGGACGCTCGAGCTCACCTCGCCCAAGCCGTTCCACCCCGAGCGCTTCGTCGAGCACGTCGGTCGCCTGGGCTGCGGGCGGGTGCGCGGCCGGGGCGTGTTCTGGGTGGCGAACCGCCCGGACTCCGTCGTCGCGTGGGACGGCGCCGGCGGCCAGCTCAGCGTGGGCGAGATCGACTCCTGGGGCCGCCGCACGCCGTTCACCCGCCTCGTGCTCACCGGGGCCGGGGGGGAGCGCCCCGCGCTGCGGGAGGCCTTCGAGGAGATCCTGCTCACCGACGAAGAGATGCGCCGTGGCCTCGCCGCCTGGCTGGACCGCGAGGACGTGCTGGAGCCGTGGCTCGGTGCGCGCAGCCTCGGCTGAGCCAGGTCCGCAGCGGCGGTCACGACGGCCCGGTGAGGCGCGCGGGACCCGGACGTAGACTCCGCGGGTGCAGTGCCACTACTTCGACGCGGCGCTGTGCCGGTCCTGCACCCTCCTGCCGGTGCCCTACGCCGACCAGGTCGCCGGCAAGGAGCGTCACTGCCGCGCGCTGCTCGGCGACCCGCCCACCCTGACCTGGCTGCCCCCGGTGCTCAGCCCGGAGAGCCGGTTCCGGAACAAGGCCAAGATGGTCGTGGCCGGCACGGTCGAGCGGCCGACGCTCGGGATCCTCGACGCGGACGGGCACGGGATCGACCTGCGCGAGTGCGGCCTGCACTCCCCCGCGGTCCACGCCGCCCTGCCCGCGCTGGCCGGCCTCGTCACGCGCGCAGCGCTCACCCCGTACGACGTCCCTGCCCGCCGCGGCGAGCTCAAGCACGTCCTGGTCACCGCCTCGCCCGACGAGGAGCTCATGGTCCGGTTCGTGCTCCGCTCGACCGAGGCCCTGGCCCGCCTGCGCAAGCACCTCCCGACGCTGCGCACGGCCCTGCCCGCCCTCCGCGTCGCGTCGGCGAACATCCAGCCGGAGCACAAGGCGGTCCTCGAGGGCGACCGGGAGATCCTCCTCACCGAGGCCGAGACGCTGCCCATGCGTCTGGACGGGGTGACCCTGCACCTGCGCCCGCAGAGCTTCTTCCAGACGAACACCCCGCTCGCGGCGGCGCTGTACCGCCAGGCCCGCGAGTGGGTGGACGCGGCCGCGCCGTCATCGGTGTGGGACCTGTACTGCGGCGTCGGGGGGTTCGCGCTGCACGTGGCCGGCCCGGGACGCGCCGTCGTCGGGGTGGAGATCAGCGGCGAGGCCGCCGCGAGCGCGGAGCTGTCGGCGCGAGAGGCCCGCCTGACCGGCGTGACGTTCCGGGCCGGGGACGCGACCGCCTTCGCGCTGGCCCACGCGCCCGACGACGCCCCCGACCTCGTCGTCGTCAACCCGCCGCGACGCGGCATCGGGCCGGACCTGGCGGCGTGGCTCGAGGCGTCGTCGGCGCGCCACGTCGTCTACTCCAGCTGCAACGCCGTCTCCCTCGCGCGAGACCTCGCGGCGATGCCGTCGCTGCGCCCCGTCCGGGCCCGCCTGCTCGACATGTTCCCGCAGACGGCGCACCACGAGGTCGCCGTCCTCCTCGAGCGGGTGTGACTCAGGCGTCGGGGGCAGGGGCGTCGGGGATGCTCAGGGCGTCGTCGGCGTGGGCGACGTGGCGCAGCTGGCGCCACAGCAGCACCACGAACAGCACCGATCCGACGAAGGCGAACCAGAACGGCGCTGTGACGCCCCACCGCTGCGCGAGCGCCCCGCCGATCACCGAGCCGACGACCAGGCCGCCGAAGACCCCCATGAGGTTGACGCTGCCGACCCGCCCCTGGAGCCCGCGCGGCACGGCGCGCTGGCGGATGGTCGTCGACGTCGTGCCCCAGACGAACGCGTGCACGCCGAACACGAAGAAGATCGGCAGCGCGACCCACGCCGTGCGCGCCAGCGCCAGCCCGAGGTGCGTCAGCGCCTCGACGACGAGGCCCACGCGCATGAGGTTGCCCAGACTGACCCGCCGGGTCAGCCACCCGTAGGCAGCGATGCCGACGACGCCGCCCACCGCGCCCACCGTGGTCAGGAGGCCGTAGCCGACCGGGCCCAGGCCGATCCGCTCCGTCGCGTAGAGCACGAGCACCGACCAGGCCGCGCCGAACGTGATGTTGAAGACGAAGATGGTGACGACGAGCGTCCGGATGGCGGCGTGGTGCCACACCCAGCGGAAGCCCTCGACGACGTCCCGACGCAGGTGCGAGCGGGGCGCGCGCTCCCGGCCGTGCGGCGGCAGCGTGATCCGCGCGACGAGCACGACGCTGAGCGCCATGACCAGCGCCTGGGTCGTCCACGGCCACATCGACCCCAGCGCGAAGAGGGCCGCGCCCAGCGGCGGGCCGGCGAGCTGGTTGACGGTGACGAACCCCGCCTGGAGGCGCTGGTTGGCCGCGGCCAGGTCGTCCCGCGCGACGAGCGTCGGCAGGAACGTCTGGGCGCTGTTGTCCGCGAAGACCTCCGCGCCGGCCAGCAGGAAGAGGGTCACGAGGACGACGGCGACCGGCGCCTGGCCGGTCAGCAGCAGCGCCGCGAGCACGAGCAGCACGGCGACGCGCACGAGGTTGACCGTGATGACGATGCGCCGCCGGTCCAGCCGGTCGGTGAGCGCCCCGGCGGGCAGGCCCAGCAGCAGCGGTGGCAGCCACTGCAAGCCCGCGGCGAGCGCGACGACCCGGGCGTCGTCGGTCAGCGACGCCACCAGGAGCGGACCGGCCGCGAGCGCGATGCCGTCGCCGAGGTTGGAGGACCAGGACGAGCCCATGAGCCAGCGGAAGTCCGTGCCGAGCCGCGGCGGCAGCAGGGCGTCGACGAGTCGGCTCACAAGGGCGAGATGCTACGCCGCCCCCGTGATCACCTGAGACCCACCTGGCGGCCGGCCGGCCGCCGCCGGTGCGCCCAGATGCGGTCATGGAGCCCCCGACAGACGGTGGAG
>JACIXM010000013.1 GCA_014360395.1 Actinotalea sp. | reverse complement strand
T
Source organism: Actinotalea sp. (assembly GCA_014360395.1). Classification (GTDB taxonomy): domain Bacteria; phylum Actinomycetota; class Actinomycetes; order Actinomycetales; family Cellulomonadaceae; genus Actinotalea. Next base: position 6,245 of record JACIXM010000013.1, on the reverse strand, counting down.
CGGCGAGCTGGCGCCGCACTTCCCGCACGACGACGCCTACCTCGCTGCCCTGCAGGTGGACCTGCACCGCTGGGCCGACGCCGGCATGGGCGTGCCGGACTTCCTGGACTCCCTCGTGGCGTTCCAGCCGCAGCTCCAGCGGGTCGACGGCATGCAGCACCTCGTGGTGTTCCCGATGTACACGCAGAACGGCAGCCCGGACCGGCACCTCGAGGCCGTGCTGCTCGAGGTCCGGTGGCCGGACTTCGTCGCGGAGCTGGAGGCCGGCGACTACTCCAACGCCCTGTTCGTGCCGATCCGCTTCCTGGACTTCACGGCGGGCTACGACACCAACTCCGCCGTGCTCTTCCCCGAGACGGTGGCGATGCGGGAGGTGCCCGCGTTCACCTGGGGCGCGATCTTCGCCGACCGCGAGGCGGCGCGCTTCCGCCGGGTCGTCCGCGCCGCGGCGGAGACGACCGGGCTGGCGCTGCCGCCGGACGCCGCACGCCTGCTGACGGACCAGGCGCTCTGCGAGGAGACGTTCGTCATGTGGGACCTCATCCACGACCGGACCCACATGCGCGGTGACCTGCCCTTCGACCCGTTCATGATCAAGCAGCGGATGCCCTTCTTCCTCTACGCGCTGGAGGAGCTGCGCTGCGACCTCACCGCGTTCCGCGAGGCCGTCGCGCTGGAGGCCCAGGGCCTGCCGCACGCGCGCCTGGTGCAGTACGCCGTCCTCTTCGACCGGATCTTCCGCTTCCCGATCACCGGGTCCCGCACCCGCAACTACGACGGGCTGGGCGGGCAGCTGCTCTTCGCGTGGCTGCACCAGCACCACGTCCTGCACTGGACGGACAACCGCCTGTCGATCGACTGGGAGGGCGTCCCCGAGGTGGTCCTGCAGCTGGGCCGGCAGATCGAGGACCTGTACTGGCGCTCCATCGACCGACCGAAGATCGCGCACTGGCTCGCCGCCTACGAGCTCGTGTCCTCCACGGTCACCCCGCACCCGGCGTCGACGTGGGCCAAGGGGCCCGAGGCGCTGCCGCTGACCGGTCCGCTCAAGGAGATGACCGACGCCGTCCTGCCGGACGAGTTCCCGCTGTCGATGTTCTACGAGGCCCTCTCGCGGCGCATCGGCGACGTCATCGCGTCGACCGCGGGGATCACCGGCGCGGACGTGTGAGCGCCGGCGGCGCCGGGCAGCGGCGCGCCGTGGGGCGCCGCCGGCGGTGAGAGGATGCCGCCCGTGACCTCGCCCCACGACGACCTCAGCCCGTCCGCTGCCGCGCCCGCCGAGGACCCGGCGCGCGACCACCACACGCCCACCGGGGGGCGGGTGAGCTTCGCGTCGGACAACTACGCCGGTGTCCACCCGGAGGTGCTCGACGCCCTCGCGCGGGCCAACGTCGGTCACGAGATCGCCTACGGCGAGGACCGGTGGACGGCGCGGCTGCACGAGGTGATGGCGCAGCACTTCGGCCGCGCCGTCGAGGTGTTCCCGGTCTTCAACGGCACCGGGGCGAACGTGCTGAGCCTGCAGGCCGTGCTGCCCCCGTGGGGCGCGGTGGTGTGCGCCGAGACGGCCCACATCCACACGGACGAGAACGGCGCGCCCGAGCGGGTCGCGGGCATCAAGCTGCTCCCGGTCCCCACCCCGGACGGGAAGCTGACCCCCGAGCTCGTCGACCGCCAGGCGTGGGGCTGGGGCGACGAGCACCGCGCTCAGCCCCTCGTCGTGTCCATCACCCAGACGACCGAGCTCGGGACGTGCTACACGCCGCAGGAGGTCCGGGCGCTGGCGGACCATGCGCACGCCCACGGCATGCGGCTGCACCTGGACGGCGCGCGCATCTCCAACGCCGCGGCCACGCTCGACGTGCCGCTGCGGGCGTTCACCTCCGACGCCGGGGTGGACGTCGTCTCCTTCGGCGGGACCAAGAACGGGCTCATGGGAGCCGAGGCCGTCGTCGTCCTGGACCCGGCCGCCGTGGACGGGTTGCCCTACCTGCGCAAGATGAACATGCAGCTCGCCTCGAAGATGCGGTTCATCTCCGCCCAGCTGGTCACGCTGCTCGAGGGCGACCTGTGGCTGCGGTCCGCGCGGCACGCGAACGCGATGGCACAGCGGCTGCGCGACGCCGTCGCGGAGCTGCCGGGCGTCCGGGTGGTGCGCCCGGTGGAGGCGAACGCGGTCTTCGCGGTGCTGCCCGCCGGCGTCGCGGACCGGCTGCGGACGCGCTTCCGGTTCTACGACTGGGACGTGGCCACGGGCGAGGTGAGGTGGATGTGCGCCTTCGACACCACCGAGGCCGACGTCGACGCGTTCGTCACCGCCCTGCGCGAGGAGCTCGGGCGCGCCTGACAGCGACGACCGCCCGTCGCTCAGGCGCGCAGAAGGCCCGTGTCGATCATGGCAAGGGCCAGCGCGTTGCCGTCCGGGCCCGTGACCGTGGTCGCCGTCCGCGTCTTCTCGCGGACGCGGTCCAGCCGCTCGGTGGTGCCGTGGGCGAGCACCTGCTCCGTCGGCGTCAGCTGCCGGATCGCCACCGCGTCGACGCTGTCGGGGTGCTCGGCGGCGAACTCGCCGTAGATCTCGGGGTCGTGCTGCCCGTCGTCGCCGACGAGGAACCAGCGCATGCCCGGGAACTCCTGGCGCAGGCGGCGCAGCGCGGCGTCCTTGTGGGCCTTGCCGCTGCGGAACCAGCCGGTGTTCGTCGGGCCCCAGTCCGTCAGGAGGAGGGGGCCGGCCGGGTAGCCGTGCCGCTGGAGGAAGCGGCGCAGCGCCGGCGCCACGTTCCAGGCCCCCGTCGACAGGTAGAAGACGGGCGCATGGGCGTGGGTGGCCGTCCAGCGGCGGTACAGGCCGGCCATCCCCGGCACGACGCGGCGGGCGTTCTCGTGCAGGACGAAGGCGTTCCAGGCCGCCAGGAGCGGCCGCGGGAGCGCGGTGACCATGACCGTGTCGTCGATGTCGCTGACCATCCCGATCTGCGCCTGCGGGTCGACGACGAGGACGGGTGCCTCCACCGACTGCCCACCGAGGACCAGACGGACGTGGTGCCACCCGGGAGGCAGGTCGGCCGTCACGACGACGTCGACGTACCCGCCGCGATCGGCGGTCACCTCGTGCACCTGGTCCCCGATCTCCACACGCACCACGGCGCCGCCCAGCTGGGCGCTGACGAAGCTGCGCCAGCCGCGGACGGCGCGCTCCTGCGACTGGGCGTCCCGCTCCGCGACCTCGCGCGCCGAGCTGTCCGGGGCGGCGAGGACCGCCCGGCCGAGCACCCGTACCCATCCCGGGGCGCCGTACCCGGTGTAGGGCTCCGCCCGCTCGACCCACCCGCGGCGGCGCAGGACCGCGGTCACCCGAGCGAGGGCGGCGTCCTCGACACGGGCGGCCCAGTGGGGCCGGCTGGAGGTCTGCGCGGCGGGTGCGTGGGGCGGGCGGCTGCCGGTCTCAGGGGTGTCCACAGCGCTGCAGTCTCCCACCGCACCGGCCGTCGTGCCCGACGAGCGGGCGGGCGGCCCCCACGGTAGGAAGATCGTGTGACTCTCTTCGGCTTCCACGCGTCCCACGAGCAGGTGCACCCCGCCGCGCTGCTGCGCGCCGTCCAGCGGGCCGAGCGGGCCGGCTTCGACGCAGCCATGTGCTCGGACCACTTCGCGCCCTGGAACACCGACCAGGGTCACTCGGGTTTCGCCTGGTCGTGGCTCGGCGCCGCGCTGGCGACGACGGACCTGCGGTTCGGCGTGGTCAACGCCCCGGGGCAGCGGTACCACCCGGCGATCGTGGCCCAGGCGATCGGGACCCTGGGGGCGATGTTTTCGGGGCGCTTCTGGGCCGCCCTCGGTTCCGGGGAGAACATGAACGAGCACATCACGGGGGACGCGTGGCCCCGCAAGGAGGTCCGTGACGCGCGGCTCGAGGAGTCCATCTCCGTCATCCAGCGGCTCCTGGCGGGCGAGACCGTCACGCACGAGGGCCTCGTCAGCGTCGACCGGGCGCGGCTGTGGACGCTGCCCGATCCCGTGCCGGCGCTGATCGCCCCGGCGGTCACCGTCGCGACCGCACGACGCATGGCCGCCTGGTCGGACGGCCTGGTGACGATCAACCAGCCGCTGCCGACGCTCCGGGAGATGGTCGGCGCCTACCGCGAGGCGGGCGGTCGGGGGCCGGTGGTCCTCCAGGTCCACCTGTGCTGGGACCCCGACCCGGCCGAGGCCGAACGGATCGCCTTCCAGCAGTGGCGCACGAACCTCTTCTCCCCGCCCCTGCCGTGGGACCTCGACACCCCGGAGGCCTTCGAGCAGGCGGCGTCGCACGTGCGCCCCGAGGACGTGCACCAGGCGGTGAAGATCTCCGCGGACCTGGACCAGCACGTCGAGTGGCTCGCCGAGCTCGCCGCCGTGGGCTTCGACGAGGTCTACCTGCACCACGTGGGGACGGAGCAGGACGCGTTCATCGACGCCTTCGGCGAGACGGTCCTACCGGCCCTGCGCGCCGAGGTCGACGGCCGGCACGGCGCGGTGCAGGAGGTGACCCGATGAAGATCACGGACACCTCCGACCTGTGGTGGAAGAACGCGGTCATCTACTGCCTGGACGTCGAGACCTTCATGGACTGGAACGGCGACGGCGTCGGCGACTTCCAGGGCCTGGCCCAGCGCATCGACCACCTGGCCGAGCTCGGCGTGACGTGCCTGTGGCTCATGCCGTTCTACCCGACCGCCAACCTCGACGACGGCTACGACATCTCCGGCCACTACGGGGTCGACGAGCGGCTGGGCACCCTCGGGGACCTCGTCGAGCTGGTGCGCACGGCCCGGGACCGCGGCATGCGGGTCATCGCGGACCTGGTGGTGAACCACACCTCCGACCGGCACCCGTGGTTCGTCGAGGCGCGCAAGAGCACCGACAACCCGTACCGGGACTTCTACGTCTGGCGCTCGGACACCCCGCCGGACACCTCGGAGGAGGTGGTCTTCCCGGACGAGGAGGACAGCATCTGGGAGCTCGACGAGAAGACCGGGCAGTGGTACCTGCACCGGTTCTACCGGCACCAGCCCGACCTCAACGTGGCCAACCCGCAGGTGCGCGACGAGATCGCCAAGATGATCGGCTTCTGGCTGGAGCTCGGGATCTCCGGCTTCCGCGTCGACGCGGTGCCCTACCTCATCGAGACCCTGGGCATGGACGAGAAGGAGGAGGCACGCTACGGCGACCCGCACACCTACCTGTCGTCCCTGCGGCACTTCATCAGCCGGCGGTCCGGCAGCGCGATCCTGCTCGGTGAGGTCAACCTGCCGTACGAGGACGCGGTGCGGTACTTCGGCGACGGGCACGGCGACGAGCTGACGATGCTGTTCGACTTCGTCGGCAACCAGGCGCTGTACCTGTCCCTGGCGCGGGAGGACGCCCGTCCGCTCGTCGAGGCGCTGAGGTCCCGCCCGGAGATCCCGCGCGACTGCCAGTGGGCGAACTTCGTCCGCAACCACGACGAGCTGACGCTCGACAAGCTCTCCGAGGACGAGCGGCAGGAGGTCTTCGCCGCCTTCGGACCGGACGAGGACATGCAGCTGTTCGGCCGCGGCCTGCGGCGCCGGCTGCCGACCATGCTGGGAGGGGATCCGCGACGCATCCGGATGGTCTACTCGCTGATGTTCGCCCTGCCGGGCACCCCGACGCTCTTCTACGGCGAGGAGATCGGGATGGGGGAGAACCTCGAGGTGCCGGGCCGGATGTCCGTGCGGACCCCGATGCAGTGGTCCGACGCCCCCAACGGCGGCTTCTCCTCGGCCTCACCGCGCCGGCTGCCGGCAGCTCCGCCCGACGACGGGTTCGGCCCGAAGTTCGTCAGCGTGAGCGCCCAGCGTCGCGACCAGGACTCGCTGCTGTCGTTCGTCTCCCTGCTGGTGCAGCGCTACCGCGAGTGCCCGGAGATGGGCTGGGCACCCCTGCGCGTCCTCGACCAGCCGCACGACGGTGTCCTGGCGCTGTGCAGCACCGTCGACGAGGCGACGGTCGTCACCCTGCACAACCTGACGCCCGACCCGGTCGAGGTGCCGATCACGCTGCCGGACGGCACCGACGCGTCGTGCCGACTGGTCGACCTCCTCGCCGACGGGGAGGTCGAGCTGGAGCCGGACGGCAGCGTCGAGGTGACGCTGGACGGCTACGGCTACCGCTGGTTGCGCCTGAGCGGCCCGCAGACGCGCCGCCTCGTCTGAGCGGTGACCGTCGGCGGCGTCGCGCCG
>JACIXM010000129.1 GCA_014360395.1 Actinotalea sp. | reverse complement strand
GTCGCCGCCCAGCGCCTGGGGGCCTGACCGGCGCCCGCCGCTCGTTGGCCCCGCCGGGCCCGGCGTGGCAGGGTCGCCCCGACGACGACGGCGTCGAGGGCGCCGCCGGGAACAGGGGAGGACATGCGGGTCGACGGTGTGGCGGCGGTCGTGACGGGCGGCGCGTCCGGGCTGGGGGCGGCCACGGCGGCCCTGCTGGCGCAGCGCGGGGCGGCGGTGCACGTCCTGGACCTGCCCGCGAGCCTCGAGCGCTGCGAGCGGCTGGACGGGGTCACCTACCTGCCGGCGGACGTCACGGACGCCGACGACGTCGGGGCCGCCGTCGCGCAGGTCGGTGACGAGCGCCCCCTGCGGGTCCTGGTCAGCTGTGCCGGCATCGCGCCGGGCGCGCGCATCCTCGGCAAGGCGGGCCCTCACGACCCGGCGCTCTTCGCGCGCGTCGTCGCCGTCAACCTGGTGGGGACGTTCACGGTCATGACGGTGGTCGCCGAGCGCATGGCCGCGACCGCGCCCGACGACGACGGCCAGCGCGGCGTCGTCGTCAACACCGCGTCGGTCGCGGCGTTCGACGGCCAGGTCGGGCAGGCGGCCTACGCGGCGTCCAAGGGCGGCGTCGTCGCGCTCACCCTGCCGGCCGCCCGCGACCTCGCCCAGCACGGCATCCGGGTCAACACCATCGCCCCGGGCATCGTCGACACCCCGATGATGGCCGGCGTCACCGAGGAGTTCCGCGAGCGGCTGCTGGACACCGTGCCGTTCCCGCGCCGGTTCGCCCGGCCCGAGGAGTACGCCCAGCTCGCGCTCGACGTCGTCGAGCACGACTACCTCAACGGCGAGACGATCCGCATGGACGGCGCGCTGCGCATGCCCCCGCGCTGACGACGGCGCCGCGGGACCGGGACGCCGTCGTCGTCAGCGGGCGAACCAGACCTCGGGCCGGCCGCCGCGGCGGGCCTCGGCGACGTAGGCGAGCGTGCGCTCGATGCGCGGGCCCGACGACGGGTTGAGCGGTTGCGGCAGGGCATCCGGGGGGAACCAGCCGACGTCGGTCGACTCGTCGTCGGCGACCTGCGCCTCGCCGGCGACCGGGCGGCACCAGAAGCACAGGTCGAGGTACTGGGCACGGTCCCCGTTGGGGTAGTGCACGGGCTCGCTCACCGACACCGCCGTCAGCGCGAGCACCTCGACCTCCACGCCGGTCTCCTCCAGTGCCTCCCGGGCGATCGCCGGTGCGGGCTCCTCGCCGGGCTCGAGGATGCCGCTGACGACGGCCCAGCGGCCGTTGTCGGCCCGGCGGCCCAGCAGCACCCGGTCCTGGTCGTCCAGGACCACGGCCGAGACCCCCGGCAGCCACAGCAGGTCGGTGCCGACCTGCTCGCGCAGGCGGAGGACGAAGTCGGGGACGGGCACCGCCCGACCGTAGCGCGGTCCCAGCTGAGGAGGCGGCCGGTTCGCCGTGTCCGCGGGTCACCGGCCACGACGTGGTGCCGCTCGGCTCAGACCATGCGGAGCGGTCCGAACCGGTCCTGGATGTCGGGCAGCCACGTCCGGTCCAGCGTCAGGTCGTAGCGCTCGCAGAGGGCGCCGATGGCCTGCTCGTCGGGTTCGTCGCGGGCCAGCTCGTCGGCGAGCTCGGCGAAGAACCGTTCGAACCCGGCCGGAGAGATGATCTCGATGATCCTGGCCGGCGCGGGGCCGGGGTTCCAGAACGCGTGCATGACACCCCGCGGCTTCCACAGGTAGGAGCCGGCGGGCGCCTCCACCTCCCGGTCGCCGATGCGTGCCCAGATGGTGCCCTCCAGCACGTAGGACAGCTCGTCCTCGTGCTGGTGGGTGTGGGGCTCCACGATCACGCCCGGCTCGACGGGGTGCTCCACGATCGAGAACGCGCCCCCGGTCAGCTCCCCGGGCACCTTGAAGTGGACACCGAGGCCGCCGAGGTCGACGAGCTCGCCCGCCTGCGGGGCCACGAGGGGATCCGGCTCCATCCTCGGACGCTAGCAACGCGGGGCCGCGCGGAGAAGGCCCGCGTACACCCGGCGGGTCTGCACCGGACCCTGCCCCGTGCCGCCGTCGGGGGGCTCCGCGGGGCAAGAGGAAGGCCCCTGACCCGCGTCTCCGCTGGT
>JACIXM010000128.1 GCA_014360395.1 Actinotalea sp. | reverse complement strand
CGGCGCAGGGGCGCAGTGGCCGGGCGATCTCCGCCGAGGAGGCCGCGGCGTCCTGGGACGCCCCCGCTGCGGCGCCGGCTCCCCAGGCGGCCGCGCCGGCCGCCCCGGCGGGGCCGGCCGCGGGACGGGGCCGGGGCTCCGGCGGGCCTGCAGCCGAGCCGGGCAGGACGCCCGACCCGAGCTCGCGGTCCGGAGCGGGCGCCACGGTGGCGTCGGCGGAGCGAGGGACTCCGGGCGTCGCGTCGGCCCGGCAGGGCACCGCCACCCGCGAGCCGGCCCCGGCGGACGAGGAGCCCCCGCCGCCGTGGGACATCCCGCCGCCGGAGGAGGAGCCCCTCCCCGACGGCCCGGTGCCCGATCCGGGACGCCGCACCGCCGGACGTCCGGCGTCGGCCGCCGCAGCGGGCACCGCCCCGGGCGGCGCAGGCGGTCGAGGCCCGCGCGCCGCGCCGTCGTCGTCCCTGCGCTACGACGACGGGGAGGACACCGACCCGGACGACCCCGACATCGCCTCCACCGGTCTCGTCGGTGCGCCGCTCGTGGCCCAGATGCTGGGCGGCACGGTCATCGACGAGATCCCCGAGGAGAGCTGAGCGGGCCCGGGCTCGTCGCGGCCCGTCCGTCCCCCGACCGGCCCAAGGGCTTCCCCGACGCGTGACGCGCGGGCCGGCGCCCTGCCATGCTCGCCCCAGGCGCGCGACCGAGCGCCCGGAGGGGCCCGGCCTGCGGTGCCCGTCGGCCCGCCGATCGCCGGCTCCCTCGCCAACGGCTTCCTCGGGGTCGTCCTGGGACTGGTGGCGCTCCTCGTCGTCGGGCTGGCGCCGCTGCCGGGTGCGGCGGCGAACCTGCTCGCGCTGGTCGCCGTCGTCGTCGTGGTCGCCGGGGTCTGGTCGTTGTGGGTCGCGCTGCACACCATCGGCAGCCGGTCGGACCGCGCCGCCGGGCACGACGCGCGCGAACCGTGGTGGTCCGGCCTCTGACGCCCTCGGCGACCCGGGCCGCACTAGGCTGACCGTGTGTACGAAGGCGCGGTGCAGGACCTCATCGACGAGCTCGGGCGGCTGCCCGGGGTCGGGCCCAAGAGCGCCCAGCGCATCGCGTTCCACCTCCTGGCCGCCGACCCGGCCGACGTCCGGCGCCTCGTCGACGCGCTCACCGAGGTCAAGGCCCGGGTCCAGTTCTGCTCCGTCTGCGGCAACGTCGCGCAGGAGGAGCTGTGCCGGGTGTGCCGCGACCCGCGCCGCTCCCCGGCGGTCATCTGCGTGGTCGAGGAGCCCAAGGACGTCGTCGCCATCGAGCGCACCCGCGAGTTCCGCGGGAGGTATCACGTGCTCGGCGGGGCCATCAACCCGATCGACAACGTCGGACCCGACGACCTGCGGATCAAGGAGCTCCTGGGCCGGCTCGCGGACGGTCAGGTCACCGAGGTGATCCTGGCGACCGACCCCAACGTCGAGGGCGAGGCCACGGCCACCTACCTCGCACGCCTGCTGGTCCCCATGGGCCTGCGGGTCACGCGTCTCGCGTCCGGCCTGCCGGTCGGGGGGGACCTGGAGTACGCCGATGAGGTCACGCTGGGGCGGGCCTTCGAAGGACGGAGGCAGATCAGTGCCTGACACGCCTGGCATCCCGGAGCAGACCACCGGCGCCGCGACGGGCGAGCACGACCTCGCCGGTGAGCCCGTCGAGGCGCCCGCCGACCTCGCCGAGGTCGCGGCGTCCGTCTCGCGGGAGGCGCGCGCCTTCGTCACCACGGTCACCGAGGTCGCCGCCGGGACCAACCCCGAGGTCTCGATCCCGCTGCTGCTCCTCGCCGTCTCCGACGTGCTCGCCGCGGGCGCGCGGCTCGGCGCGATGGTCGACATCGTCCCCCCCGAGCGCTTCGAGCCCGACGTCGGCCCGGACGCCGACCTGGACCCGCTGCGGGCGGCCCTGGAGAACGTCTTCGAGGGCCTCGACGCCTACGTCGAGGTCGACGACCCGCTGCTGGGCGAGTCGCTCGTGTCCTCCTCGGTGTCCGGCGACCTCGTGCTCATCGCCGGCGCGCTGGTCCAGGGCCAGCGGCACTTCGACGAGGACCAGGTCCTCGAGGCGCTGTGGTGGTGGCAGTACTCCTACCTGGCCAACTGGGGCGAGCGGGGGTCCGCCGTCCTGCGCGTCCTGCAGGTGATCCTCGCCCACCTGCGGCTGGACGTGGACGACGACGTCGCGGCCGAGGCGGAGTTCCAGGCCCTGCACCCCTGAGGCGCCGCCCCGGCGCGCCCAGGGCCACCGCTGTCCCGGCGACCTCAGGCGACGCGGGTGCCGCGGGGGAGCTTGGCCTGCGGGATCGTCAGGCGGCGCACGGCGACCACGACGCCCGCCGCGCCCAGCAGCAGGTTCGCGGCGAGCCCGAAGGGCCACACCGCCCCCAGGGCGTCGGCGCGCTCACGGCGGTCCCGCTCGCGCTCGTCCCACTGCTGCCAGGCGGACCAGCACTCGTCCAGGGGCTCCTGCACGCCCAGACGCATCGTGCGCACCCCGTAGCGGATGCCGGTCATCGGGTCGGCGATGGCCGCACCGCCGGTCGCCGGCGGTAGGGCGTCCGCCACGACGACGAACGGGTTCGCCGCCAGCAGCCACCAGGTGCGCTCGGTGTGGCTGACGTACCGGTCCTCCTCCCGCAGGACGCAGGGGATCTCCTCCGACGGCCTGCCCTGCTCGTCGAACGTGATGTCCCGGCCGGGGGCCCAGTCCTCGGTGAGCACCTCGACCCGCTCGACGCCGCTGACCAGCGGGACGCTGAGCCCGAAGACGATGAGCGAGACGACCGTGAGCCCGGCGAGCGTGACGTAGGTGAGCACCGCCGAGCCCGCGGTGCGCGCGGTCAGCGCGGAGAACCCGAGCCCGATCGCGCACACGACCGCCAGGACCACCGCGAGCAGCAGCACGGTGGTCACCAGCCCGACGAGCGCCGTCCCCCCGGTCGCGAAGGCCCACACGATGAACGGCACCGAGACCGCGAGGAACGCCAAGGACGCGACCCAGGACGCGAGCAGCTTGCCCAGCACGATCTCCGCGGGGCTGAGCAGCGTGACCTGGAGGGTCGCGAGGGTCCCGTGGGCACGGTCGCCGTTGATCGAGGTGGCCGAGAGCGTCGGGGACACGAGCAGCCCGAGGAACAGGACGAAGAAGACGATGAAGCCGAACATCGTGCGGCCGGCGGTCTCGTCGAGCGCGGCACCCGTGCCCAGGTCGCCCGTGAGCTGACGCGCGACGACGTAGGTCAGGGTCGTGACGATGCCGACGACGACGCCGAACACGACGAGCGAGACGATCCAGCGCGTGGACCGGACCCGCTGCCGCAGCTCCAGGGCGGCGACGGTCCGGACGCCGGCCCACGTGAGGGACCACACGCCTGCGTGCCGGACGGGCGGGGGGACGGCGCCCTCGTCGGGCGCGATGCGGGGCTGGGCCTCGGTGCTCATCGCCGCTCCTCCTCCAGCGTCAGGTACGTGGACTCCAGCGCCCCGGTCGCGGGGCTCAACGCGGTGACGGCGATGCCGGCGCCGACGGCGTCGCGCAGCAGGGCGGCGGCCGCCTCCTCGCTCTCCAGCTCGACGACGACGCCCCCGGCGCCCTCGGCCGGTGCGGCGAACGGCTCGTCCGCCCGCCATCGCAGGCCGCGCTCGTCCAGCCAGGTCACCAGCGCGCGCTGGGACAGGGCCCGCAGGCGCCAGGGACGGCGTGTGGTCACCGCGTCCCGGACGGACTGCGTCGCCACCGTGCGCCCGGCGGAGAGGAAGACGGCGTCGTCGGCCATCTCGTCGAGCTCGGTCAGGACGTGGCTGCTGACCAGGATCGTGGTGCCCCGTCCGGCCAGGTCGCGCAGCAGGACGCGCAGGTCCACGCGCGAGCGGGGGTCCAGCCCGGACGCGGGTTCGTCCAGGAGCAGGACCTGCGGGTCGTGGACGAGCGCCCGGGCCAGCCCGAGCCGCTGCTTCTGCCCGCGGGACAGCACGTGCGCGGGCCGGTCGGCGTACTCGGTGAGGTGCACGGTGGCGAGCAGCTCCTCCACGCGCGGCCGGGCGACGTCGTCCGGCACGCGGTAGGCCGCGGCGAAGGTGAGCAGCACCTCGCGCGCGGTGAGGGAGTCCCACGTGCCGAAGACGTCCGGCATCCAGCCGGTGACGGCCCGCGCGCCGCGGCTGTCGGCCAGCGGGTCGACGCCGCCGACGCGCACCGTGCCCGCGTCCGGCCGCAGCAGGCCGGCGAGCACCAGCAGCAGCGTCGTCTTGCCCGAGCCGTTGGGCCCGATGAGCGCGGTCACCCGCCCGGGTCGGGCGACGAGGTCGACGCCGTCCACCGCCCGGACCGCGCCGAAGGACCGCCGGACGCCGTGGGCCTCGATGGACATGGTCGAACGCTAGGGGGTCACGGATGGTCCGCGGCAGCACTGCGGGGGTGAACCCGGCGCGTCGGGGCCGGGCCGCGGGCGCAGCGGCGCGTCGGCGCGGCGGGTGCCCCTGGCCGGTGGGCGCCCCGGGTCGGCGAGGGTGCCTCCGCGCGGTGCGACGCAGCGCGCCGTGATAGGAAACCGGCGTGCAGCCCGCGGACCTCGAGGTGCTCACCACAGGCCTCGAGCTCGCGACCGGGACCGTGGTGCTCCTCGTGCTCGCCGGGTTCCTCGCCGGGTGGGTCGACGCCGTCGTCGGCGGGGGTGGGCTGATCCAGCTCCCGGCGCTGCTGCTCGTGCCGGGCATCACACCCGTGCAGGCGCTGGCCACCAACAAGCTCGCCGGGATCATGGGTACGTCCGTCAGCGCGGTGACGTACTACCGGCGGGTCCGCCCCGACCTGCGGACGGCGGCCCCCATGGCGGTGGCCGCGCTGGCCGGTGCGGCGGGTGGGGCCGCGCTGGCGGTCCTGCTGCCGGAACGGGCGATCCGGATCGTCATCCTCGTCGCGCTCGTCGCCGTCTTCGCGTACACCGTGGCCCGCCCGGCGGTGGGCAGGACGACGGCGCTGCGCTGGACGGGTCGGCAGCACCTCGGCGCGGCCTCGCTGCTCGGCGCCACGATCGGCGTCTACGACGGCCTGGTGGGTCCGGGGACCGGCACGTTCCTCGTCATCGGGCTCGTCGGCCTGCTCGGCTACGCCTTCCTGGAGGCCTCCGCCAAGGCGAAGATCGTCAACGCCATGACGAACCTCGGGGCGCTGCTGGTCTTCGTACCCCAGGGCGCGCCGCTGTGGGGCCTGGGCCTGCTGGTGGGAGCGGCCAACGTCGCCGGCGCGTACCTCGGCTCCCGGATGGCGATCGCGCGGGGCAGCGCCTTCGTGCGCGTGGTGTTCCTCGTCGTCGTCGGCGGCCTGATCCTGCGCCTGGCCTGGGACGTCCTCGCCCGCTGACGCGGCACGACCGGTCCCCGCACGTGGCGGGCGGGCTGGTGCGGGAGGACCGCGCTCGCGGTGGCGCCGACCGTGCGACCGGATGGTGGAACCGGACCTGTCCGGATCGTGGGCCCGTCTACGATCGTCCAGCCGGGGCCCGCCGTCGCGCCTCGCGGTACCCCCGAACCGACCCCACCACCGGAGCAACCGTGGGCCTCATCGTGCAGAAGTACGGCGGCTCGTCCGTCGCGGACGCCGCGAGCATCAAGCGCGTCGCGAAGCGGATCGCCGAGGCGAAGCGCGCCGGCGACGACGTCGTCGTCGTGGTCTCGGCCATGGGTGACACGACCGACGAGCTCATCGACCTCGCGAACGAGATCACGCCGCTGCCGCCGTCGCGCGAGATGGACATCCTCCTCACCGCCGGGGAGCGGATCTCCATGTCCCTGCTGGCGATGGCGATCGCGAACCTCGGGGTCGAGGCGCAGTCCTTCACCGGCCAGCAGGCCGGCGTGCTCACCGACGACGTGCACGGCCGCGCGCGCATCATCGACGTCCGCGCCAGCCGGATCCAGCAGGCGGTCGACGGCGGCGCCGTGGCGATCGTCGCGGGCTTCCAGGGCGTCAACGAGCTGACCAACGACGTCACGACCCTCGGCCGCGGCGGCTCCGACACGACGGCGGTCGCGCTCGCCGCGGCGCTGCACGCGGACGTCTGCGAGATCTACACCGACGTCGACGGCGTCTTCACCGCCGACCCCCGGATCGTGCCGAGCGCCCGCAAGCTCGACCGCATCACCTACGAGGAGATGCTCGACATGGCGGCGAGCGGGGCCAAGGTGCTCATGCTCCGCTGCGTCGAGTACGCCCGCCGCCACCAGGTCCCGATCCACGTGCGCTCGTCCTTCTCGGGGCACGTGGGAACGCTCGTCACCGACGAGCTCGCTGAAGGAGAGGACAGCATGGAGCAGCCGATCATCTCCGGCGTCGCGCACGACCGGAGCGAGGCGAAGATCACCGTCGTCGGCGTCCCGGACGTCCCCGGCACCGCGGCGCAGATCTTCGAGGTCGTGGCCGCGGCGGACGTGAACATCGACATGATCGTCCAGAACGTCTCGGCCGCGCAGACCGGGCTGACGGACATCTCCTTCACCCTCCCGGCCGCGGACGGGCAGAAGGCGACCGAGGCGCTCGCCCGCGCCCAGGAGCGGATCGGCTTCGAGTCGATCCAGTACGACGACACCATCGGGAAGCTCTCGCTCATCGGCGCGGGCATGAAGTCGCACCCGGGCGTCTCGGCGAAGCTCTTCGGCGCCCTGCGCGACGCCGGGATCAACATCGAGATGATCTCGACCTCGGAGATCCGCGTGTCCGTCATCACGCGCTCGGACCAGCTCGACGACGCGGTGCGCGCCGTCCACACCGCGTTCGGCCTGGACTCCTCCGAGGGCGAGGCCGTCATGTACGGCGGGACGGGGCGCTGAGATGGCCGGGCTGAACGTCGCCGTCGTCGGCGCCACGGGGCAGGTCGGCCGCGTGATGCGGCAGCTGCTCGAGGAGCGGGACTTCCCCGTCGCGAGCATCCGGTTCTTCGCCTCGGCGCGCTCGGCCGGCACGACCCTGCCGTGGAAGGGCGAGGACGTCGTCGTCGAGGACATCGCCTCGCAGGACCTCTCGGGCATCGACGTCGCGCTCTTCTCCGCCGGGGGTGGGCCCTCGCGCGAGCACGCACCGCGGTTCGCCGCGGCGGGCGCGCTCGTCGTCGACAACTCCTCCGCGTGGCGCAAGGACCCCGACGTGCCGCTCGTGGTGAGCGAGGTCAACCCGCACGCGGTCGCCGGCGCGGTCAAGGGCATCATCGCCAACCCGAACTGCACGACCATGGCCGCGATGCCGGTGCTCAAGCCGCTGCATGACGAGGCGGGCCTGCGCCGGCTCGTCGTCTCGACCTACCAGGCGGTCTCCGGCAGTGGCGTCGCGGGCGTCGCCGAGCTCGAGGGCCAGGTCCGCAGCGCGGTCGCCGACGACGTCGCCGCGCTCGCCCTCGACGGCGGCGCGGTCACGCTCCCGGAGCCGGCCGTCTACCAGCGACCCATCGCGTTCAACGTCGTGCCGCTGGCCGGGTCGGTCGTCGACGACGGCTCGCTGGAGACCGACGAGGAGCAGAAGCTCCGCAACGAGAGCCGGAAGATCCTCGAGATCCCGGACCTGCTCGTCGCGGGGACGTGTGTGCGCGTGCCGGTGTTCAGCGGTCACTCGCTCTCGGTCAACGCCGAGTTCGAGCGGCCGATCCCGGTCGAGCGGGCGACCGAGCTGCTCGCGGGGGCACCGGGGGTCGAGCTGACCGACATCCCCACGCCGCTGCAGGCCGCCGGCGCCGACCCCAGCTACGTCGGCCGGATCCGCCAGGACCAGAGCGTCCCCGAGGGCCGCGGGCTCGTGCTGTTCATCAGCAACGACAACCTGCGCAAGGGCGCCGCGCTCAACGCCGTCCAGATCGCCGAGGTCGTCGCCGCCCAGCGCCTGGGGGCCTGACCGGCGCCTGCCGCTCGTTGGCCCCGTCGGGCCCGGCGTGGCAGGGTCG
>JACIXM010000127.1 GCA_014360395.1 Actinotalea sp. | reverse complement strand
GGGTGTGCCCAAGCCGGTCTGATCGACCGGTGGAGCCCCGTGCCCGGATCATCCGGCGCGGGGCTCCGCTGCGTCCGGGGTCCGTACCGGACGGGCAGGATGCTGAGCCGACGTCGCCGATCTTCGGCAGGCACGGCATCCTGGGTCGGTGCCCGCCGTGACCGACGAGACCGCACCGACGTCCGCGCCGCCCGCACTCTCCTGGAAGCTGCTGCCCGCGGCGGGCGTCTCGGCCTCCGCCGTGCTCCTGTTCGGGGTGCACGTCAGGCCGCTCGGCTACGTCGTCCTCGTCCTCAGCCTGGTCGCGGCCTGGCTCGTCGACCGACCCCTGGCCAAGGACCTGTTCCTCATCGGGCTGGGCATCTCGATCGTCAGCACGACGTCGATGGAGGCCGACGTCTCCTGGCCGCGCTTCTTCGCGATCGGGACCGCGCTGACCCTGGCGGTGCTCGTGCCGTTCCTCGTGGACCGGTTCGTCTACCGCCGCAAGGCCATCCGGTACCCCTGGCGGACGGGAAAGCGGTGGCCGCGCAGCGAGAAGGCGTACATCGTCGCGGTGCCGCTGCTCGGCTGGGCGATCCTGCCGTTCTACTTCATCAACTCCGGTGCGTACCGGAACTGGCCGGACATCACGACGCCCAGTGAGCTGGGCCGGTTCTTCGTCGGCGTCAACGGGGTCGGCACCTGGGACGAGCTGTTCTTCATCTGCATGTGCTTCGCGCTGCTGCTGCGGCACTTCCCCGCGTGGCAGGCGAACCTGCTCCAGGCCGCCATCTTCGTCTCGTTCCTGTGGGAGCTCGGCTACCGGTCGTGGGGGCCGCTGCTGACCATCCCGTTCGCGCTGCTGCAGGGGCTGATCTTCTTGCGCACGCGGTCCCTGACGCTCGTGCTCATCGTCCACCTGCTCTTCGACGCGATCGTGTTCATGGCGATCGTCCACGCCCACAACCCGCACCTGTTCCCGATCTTCGTCTACTGACCCCTCACCACGGCAGGTAGTAGGTGAGCAGGTCCGCCGTGAGCGGCGGGAAGAGGGCCTCGAACAGCTCCGCGTCGGGACCGGGGTAGACGTCGGGGTGGCGGCGCGCCAGGCCGTGCATCCCGCGCTGCCCGAGCAGGAGGTCGGCGAGGGACGTCGGTGCCACCCCGGCCGCCCGGTGCGCGCCCGGGTCCTGCATGGGACCACCGACGACGACCGGTCCCAGCGCGCCGTCGTCGGCGACGGTCATCCGGTAGTGCCGGCCGAAGGTCGACAGGACGACCTCGCGGCGGTCGAGGCCGGCCGCCCGCAGCCGCGCGGTGAGCACCGGACGCAGCGCGTCGAGCAGCGCCTCGGGGCGCTCGACCCGCACGTAGTACTGCTCGGCGAGCTCGTCGGCCGGCCCGAGCCGCGCCTCCCAGGCCGCCCCCGTCACGGTCAGCGGCCGGTGCACCACCCGGGGTGTGACGTGCGGGAAGCGGGCGACGACGGCGCCCAGCAGCAGGTCCGCCGCGTCGGCGTCGGTCGCCGCCGGCTCCGCGACGAGCACGGTGCCGCCGTCGGGCGGGGTGGTCCGGACGCTGCCGACGACGGCGCCCCCACGCTCGAGGGCCCAGGTGGTGGAGGCGTCGTGCTCCAGCAGCCACCGCCGCCGCGCCGGCGGGTGCGGCATCGCGACGTCGTACGCGGACTGGGCGGCGTCCTGCAGGGCCGCCAGCGCGGGCAGGTCGCCTGGGGTGGCGCGGCGCAGGCTCGGCCCGGACGGCGGGGCGTCGTCGCCGGCCGGGGCGCGGGGCGTCGTCGCGGCGGTCTGCAGCGTCCGGGCGCGAGGCATGTCGACGGCGTACTCGTAGCCGAACAGCCGGTAGAAGTACGGGATCCCGATCATGACCTGGAGCAGGTGACCGCGCTGCGCGGACCGCTCGTGCGCCCAGCCCATGAGTGCCCGGACCAGGCCGCGGCCCTCGTACTCGCGGTCCGTGGCGACGAGCTCGACCTGACCGGCCGGGACGACGACGTCGCCGATGCGTACCGTCTCGTCCAGGAGCAGGGCCGTGGAGACGACCCGCTCCCCGTCCACGACGACGGCGCACGCCGCGTACCCGAGGTCCGGGTCCTGGACGGCGAGCCGGTGGTCGAGGGCATCGACGTCGGCGCCCCGATCGGCCAGGAGCGCGCCGATCCGGTCGACGTCGGCGGGCCGGGCCGTGCGGAGCACCAGGCCATCGGGGAGCGGTCCCATGCCCCGACCCTGCCCGCCGCCACCGCCGCCGTCCACCCGTTTCCGGACCGGCCCGTGGTTACGGTGAGGCATGAGCCACGTCACCGTCAGTGGAGCCGATGCCGTCACCACGCCCCGCCGGGTCGCGATCACCGGGGGGTACGTCGTCCCGGTGAGCGACCCGCCGATCAAAGGCGGGACGGTGCTCGTGGAGGACGGGAAGATCGCCGCCGTGGGCGCGGACATCCCGGTGCCGGACGGGACGCGCGTCGTCGACGCGACCGGCCGCTGGGTGCTGCCCGGGTTCGTCGAGGCCCACGGCCACGTCGGGATCTGGGAGGAGGGCGAGGGCGTCGCCGGCGACGACGTCAACGAGATGACCGACCCGGACCGCGCCGCCGTCCGCGCGATCGACGCGATCAACATCGACGACGAGGGCTTCCGCGACGCGCTCACCGGCGGGGTGACGGCGATCGTCGTCAAGCCGGGCTCGGGCAACGTCATCGGCGGGCAGAGCGTCGCCCTGAAGAGCTGGGGCGGCCGGACCGTCGACGAGCAGGTCATCCGCCACGCCGTCAGCGTGAAGTCGGCGCTGGGCGAGAACCCCAAGCGGGTCTACGGCGACAGGAAGCAGCTGCCCTCGACGCGGCTCGGCGTGGCGCTGGTGATCCGGGAGGCGTTCACGAAGGCCCAGCACTACCGCGCGGCGCGCGAGGCCGCCGAGCGCAAGGACGAGCCGTTCGCCCGCGACCTCGGCCTGGAGACGCTCGTCCGGGTCCTGGACGGGGAGCTCGTGTGGGACCAGCACTGCCACCGCCACGACGACATCGCCACGGCGATCCGCCTGGCGGAGGAGTTCGGCTACCGGCTCGTCGTCAACCACGGCACCGAGGGGCACAAGGTGGCTGACGTCCTCGCCGAGAAGCGCGTCCCCGTCGTGTTCGGACCGATGTTCACGAGCCGCTCGAAGGTGGAGCTCCGCGACCGGGCGATCGCGCACCTCGCGCGGCTCGTCGAGGCCGGCGTGGAGGTCGCGATCACCACCGACCACCCCGTCGTGCCGATCAACTTCCTCGTCCACCAGGCGACGCTCGCGGTCAAGGAGGGCCTGCCGCGGGAGGTGGCGCTGCAGGCGCTGACCACCAACCCGGCGCGGATGATGGGCCTGGACGACCGGGTCGGTGCGCTGCGCCCGGGCCTGGACGCCGACGTCGTCGTGTGGTCCGGCGACCCGCTCGACGTCACCTCCCGCGCGGAGGAGGTGCTCGTCGACGGGGTCAGCGTCTACCGGTGGGACCGGGAGGCGAGCGTCGGTCGCGTCGTCGAGCGGGCCGAGCGGCTGCGACGGGGGTGAGCCGCCCGCCGCGCCGGATCGGGCCCTCCGACCTACCCTCGATCAAGGTCGTGAACGCGGCCTGGACCGGACGGGAGCGGATGGCCGAGCCAGGAGGGACGGCGAGCGGGGCGGGGCCCATCGTGGCCGCGCCCGCCGTCGGCGTACCCGCCCTCCTGCGTCCCGCTCACGGCGCGCCTGCCCCGGAGCAGCCGGGGGCCGCCTCGACCCGTCGGCTGACCGGCGTCGACGCGGCCCGCGGGCTCGCGCTCATCGGCATGATCGTCGTGAACGTCGGTCCGGCGGAGGCCGAGGGACTGCTGCACCGCCTCTACCTCCTGCCGTACGGACGGGCCTCCGTGCTCTTCGTCGTCATCGCCGGGATCGGGATGGGCTGGATGCTGCGACCCCGGCACCGCGCGGGCCGGCGGTGGCCGGTCGTGGTGTGGCGGGCGGCCCTGCTGCTGCTCGGGGGCCTCGCGCTCCAGCGCCTCACCGACGACGTGTCCGTGATCCTGCCGCTCTACGGCGCTCTGTTCCTGCTCGGCCTGGCGCTGCAGCACGCTTCCCGGACCCTGCTCCTGGTGCTCGCCGGCCTCATGACCGTGGTGGGCCCGGTGCTCTACGTGGTCCTGCTGGGCGGGCAGCAGCCCGCCGAGCCGCTCGAGCTGGGCAACCCGGCGCTCGACCTCCTCCACGGGCTCGCCCTCTCGGGGCGGTACCCCCTGGTCACCTGGTGCGTGCCGTTCCTCGTCGGCCTGTGGGTCGCCCGGCTCGACCTGCGGGACACCACCGTCCGGCGCCGACTCATGGTCTGGGGCGGGGTCGCAGCCGTCGTCGGCTTCGTCCTGAGCCAGCTGTCCCGCAGCCTGCTGGACCGTGAGGGCGACGTCGGCCTCGCCCGGCTGCTCACGGGGGCCGCCCACGGCCAGATGCCGCTGTGGCTGATCAGCAGCGTGGGCGGCGCGCTCCTCGTCGTCGCGGCCTTCGTCGCCCTGGGCTCCCGCGCCGCCTGGCTCACGGGCCCCCTGGGCGCGGCGGGCCGCCTCGCGCTGACCCTGTACGTCCTCCACGTCCTCGTCCTGGCGGTGATCAAGCCCGACGACGGCTTCACGCTCGCCCAGGGCGTCGCCGTCAGCACGGCGATCAGTGCGGCGTTCGTCGTCCTGGCCGTCGTGTGGCAGCGTCTGGTCGGCATGGGACCGCTCGAGCGGCTGCTGCGCGGCTCGTGGTTGCGCCGAGCGCGCTGACACCCCTGCGCCCCTCCGTCCGCCCGACCCCGAGGAGACCCCTCCGCATGACCTGCCGACGACGCCGCCCCGGGCGCGCCGCCGTCCTGCCCGTCGCCCTGCCCGTCGCCGCGGCGCTGGTCGTCACCGCCTGCTCGGCGCCGGTCGCGGAGCCGGATGCGCAGGTCCCCACGGTCACCGTGACGCCCACGCCGCAGGACGTCCGCTCACCGGCGCCGCCCCCGGACGTCCCGGTCCTGGGGGCGTACGGCGTCAGCTCGGGCCACCCGCTGGCCAGCCGCGCCGGGATGGAGATCCTCGAGCAGGGCGGGACGGCCGTGGACGCCGCGATCGCCACCGCGTTCGCGGACGCGGTGATGCAGCCGGCGTCCTCGGGCATCGGCGGGGGTGGGGCGACGATCGTGGTCACCGACGGCGAGGCGCTGCACTACGACTACCGCGAGGTGGTCAACGCCCAAGGCGTGGTGCCGCCGAGCGGGACCGGCGTCCCGGGCTTCGTGGCCGGCATGGCGGAGCTGCACGCGGAGCACGGCGCGCTCGACTGGTCGGACCTGCTGCAGCCGGCGATCGTCATCGCCGAGGACGGCGGGCCGGTCTCCGCGTACCTGGCCCGCACGATCGACAGCCGCCTGGGACGCTCGGTGACGTCCGGCCTGGAGCACTTCACCCGCTCCGGCGGCGGCCCGCTGCGCGAGGGCGACCCGCTCGTGCAGACGGAGCTCGCCGCGACGATGCGCACCCTGGCGGAGGAGGGGCCGCAGGCCCTGTACACCGGGTCGCTCGCGCCGGCGCTCACGGCGGTCGAGGGCATCGACGCGGCCACGCTGGAGTCCTACGCGGTGCAGCGCGCCGAGCCCGCGCGCGGCCCGGTGGGCGACTACGTCATGCTCTCCGGCGCCCCCGCCCTGCCGGGCGCGGCGATCATCCAGATGGTGCAGGTGGCCGAGGCCGCCGGGATCGGGGCGCTGGACCCGGCCTCCGCGGACTTCGTCGAGCTCCAGTCGCGCGCCTGGCAGGTCGCCGACGAGTCGGTCCAGACGTGGTTCGGGGACCCGGACTTCGTCGACGTGCCGGTCGACGAGCTGACGGATCCCGAGGCGAACGCCGCGATCGCCGCCGGGCTGGGCGACGCGACGACGACCTCGGCGGGACCGGCGTACGACGGCGCCGCGAACACCACGCACATCTCGGTGGTCGACGCCGACGGCACCGCCGTGTCGATGACGAACACGATCACCAACTACTGGGGCTCGGGGCAGTACGTCGCCGGCTTCTTCATGAACGACCAGCTGGCCCGCTTCGGGGACATCGGTGCGGACGCCAACCGGCCGGAGCCGGGGCGCCGGTCGGTGACGTGGAGCTCCCCGTCCATGCTGCTCGACGCCGAGGGGCGCCCGGTGCTGGTCGTCGGCACGCCCGGCGGGCGGCAGATCCCCAACACCACGGCGCAGGTCGTGACGCTGTGGGCGCTGCACGACCTGGACCTCGAGCCGGCGGTCCGCGCCGAGCGGTTCCTGCTGTCCGACGGCGAGCTCCGCCTGGAGTCGGACCGCCTGGCCGACGAGCTGCGCGCCCGCGGGTACACCGTGCGCGTGCCGAACCCGGCCTACCCCGAGGTCTTCGGGTCCGTCCAGGCGCTGGAGGTGGACTGGGACGCCGGGACCGTGCAGGGCGTGGCCGACACCCGTCGTTCCGCCGGGGTCGAGACCGCCGTCGGCATCCCGGGCGGCTGACGCGCCCGCGCGGCCCGCCGGCGCGGGCCCGGGTCAGAACGGGTGGAGCAGCCGCTGGACGAACTGCCGGGTGCGCTCCTCGCGGGGGGCGCGGAGCACCTGGTCGGGGTGGCCGTGCTCGACGATCGTGCCGCCGTCGATGAACGCGACCTGGTCCGCGACCTCGCGGGCGAACTGCAGCTCGTGGGTCACGATCACCATGGTCCAGCCCTCGTCGGCCAGCTCCTTGATGAGCCCGAGGACGTCCCCCACGAGCTCGGGGTCCAGCGCCGAGGTCGGCTCGTCGAACAGCAGCAGCGTGGGC
>JACIXM010000126.1 GCA_014360395.1 Actinotalea sp. | reverse complement strand
CCACGTGAAGCCGACGGGGACGACGTGCGGCGTGCCGTCCGGACGCGGCGTCGTCAGCGTCGCCAGGTGGCGCTCGGTCACGAAGACGTGCTGCTCGGGCGTCAGATGGATCACGTGCGCAGTCTAGGGACGGGCGCCGGACCTGCCCGGCCGCGCTCCAGCGCGGCCACAGTCGCCGGCCCGCGGCGCGGCCGCCGGCAGCGGGCTCGCGACGTGACAGCCGGTGGACCGGGGCGTCAGACCGTCAGGCAGGCGGGCCCCAGGAGAGCCTTGAGGTCGCCGAAGAGTGCAGGCGACCGCTCGATCCGCAGGCTCTCCTCCAGACGCATCACCGTCGACCTCCCCGGCTGGGTGAGGCGCAGGTGCACCTCGGTGACACCGGGGTGCGTCGCCAGGACCTCGCGCAGTCGCTCGACGACCGGAGGGGTGCAGCGCGAGACCGGCAGGGTGATCGTCACCGGCGCCGTGTCGACGGCCGAGACGTCCGGCAGGGAGACCTCGACGGCCTGCAGCTGGAGCGTCTCGTCACGGCGCCGGACGCGGCCTCGGATCGTCACGACCGAGTCCTCCGCCAGGACGGTGGAGTACGCCAGGTACGTCTCGCCGAAGAACATCACCTCGACGGAGCCGTCCATGTCCTCCAACGTCACCGCAGCCCACGGGTTGCCGTTCTTGGACATCTTGCGCTGCAGCGACGTGACCAGGCCGCAGACGGTGACCATCGACCCCTCGGCGCGGGCGTCGTCGGCCATGAGCGTCGCGAGCGAGCAGTCCGCCGTCGAGGCCAGGACGTGCTCGAGGCCCGACAACGGGTGGTCCGAGACGTACAGGCCGAGCATCTCCCTCTCGAAGGCGAGGCGCTGCTTCTTGTCCCAGTCCGGGACGTCGGGCACCTCGACGCTGAACGACAGCCCCTCGTCCTCGCTGCCGCCCAGCCCGGCGAAGAGGTCGAACTGCCCCTCCGCCTCTCGGCGCTTGACCCCGACGACAGCGTCGACCGCCTGCTCGTGCACGAGCAGCAGGGCGCGCCGGCTCGGGGCGAGGAGGTCGAACGCGCCGGCCTTGATGAGCGACTCGATCGTCCGCTTGTTGCAGACGACGGCCGGCACCTTGTCCAGGAAGTCCTGGAAGGAGGTGAAGGCGCCCTTCTGCTCGCGCGCTGCGACGATCGCATCGACGACGTTCGCGCCCACGTTGCGGACCGCGGCCAGGCCGAAGCGGATGTCCTCGCCCACGGCGGCGAAGTTGGCCGCGGAGGAGTTGACGTCCGGCGGCAGGACCGTGATGCCCATCCGCCGGCACTCGCCCAGGTAGAGCGCCGACTTGTCCTTGTCGTCGCGCACGCTGGTGAGCAAGGCGGCCATGTACTCGGTCGGGTAGTTCGCCTTGAGGTAGCCGGTCCAGTAGGACACGACCCCGTACGCGGCGGAGTGCGCCTTGTTGAACGCGTAGCCCGCGAAGGGCACGAGCGTGTCCCACACCGCCTGGATCGCGGCACCGGAGTAGCCGCGCTCGCGCATGCCGGCCTCGAAGGGGACGAACTCCTTGTCGAGGATCTCCTTCTTCTTCTTGCCCATGGCGCGACGCAGCAGGTCCGCCTGGCCGAGGGTGTACCCGGCGAGGATCTGGGCGGCGCGCTGGACCTGCTCCTGGTAGACGATGAGGCCGTAGGTCTCGTCGAGGACCTCCGCGAGCGGCTCCGCCAGCTCGGGGTGGATCGGCACGATCTTCTGCAGACCGTTCTTGCGCAGCGCGTAGTTGGTGTGGGAGTTCATGCCCATCGGGCCCGGCCGGTACAGGGCGATGACGGCGGAGATGTCCTCGAAGTTGTCGGGCCGCATCTGCCGCAGGAGGGACCGCATCGGGCCGCCGTCGAGCTGGAACACGCCGAGCGTGTCGCCGCGCCCGAGCAGCTCGTACGTCGGCCGGTCGTCCAGCGGCAGCGACTCGATCTCGATCGGCGGCTTGCCGTTGGCCTCGATGTTGACGAGCGCGTCGTCGAGGATCGTCAGGTTGCGCAGCCCCAGGAAGTCCATCTTGATCAGGCCGAGGCCCTCGCAGGTCGGGTAGTCGAACTGCGTGATGATCGCGCCGTCCTGGGGACGCTTCATGATCGGGATGATGTCGACGAGCGGCTCGCTCGACATGATGACGCCCGCGGCGTGGACGCCCCACTGCCGCTTCAGGCCCTCGATGCCCTGGGCGAGCTCGACCACGCGCTGGGCGTCGGGGTCGGCCGCGTGCAGCCGACGGAACTCCTCCGCCTCGGCGTACCGCGGGTCCTTCGGGTCGAAGATCCCGGCGAGGGAGATGTCCTTGCCCATGACGGCCGGCGGCATCGCCTTGGTCAGCTTCTCCCCCATCGCGAAGGGGAAGTCCAGCAGCCGGGCCGAGTCCTTGAGGGCCTGCTTGGCCTTGATCGTGCCGTACGTGACGATCTGGGCGACCCGCTCGGAGCCGTACTTCTCGGTGACGTAACGGATGACCTCGCCGCGGCGACGCTCGTCGAAGTCGATGTCGACGTCCGGCATCGAGACGCGCTCCGGGTTGAGGAAGCGCTCGAAGATCAGGCCGTGCTCGAGGGGGTCGAGCTCCGTGATGCCCATCGCGTAAGCGGCCATCGACCCGGCGGCGGACCCCCGGCCGGGGCCGACACGGATGCCGTTGTCCTTCGCCCAGTTGATGAAGTCCGCGACGACGAGGAAGTAGCCCGGGAAGCCCATCTGCGTGATGACGCCGACCTCGTAGTCGGCCTGCTTGCGCACGGCGTCCGGGATCCCGGCCGGGTACCGCTGGTGCAGCCCGCGCTCGACCTCCTTGACGAACCAGCTCGTCTCGTCCTCGCCGTCCGGCACCGGGAAGCGCGGCATGTAGTTCGCGCCCGTGTCGAACGAGACCTCGCAGCGCTCGGCGATGACGAGCGTGTTGTCGCAGGCCTCGGGCAGCTCCCGCCAGACCTCGCGCATCTCCTGGGCCGACTTCACGTAGTAGCCGTCGCCGTCGAAGGTGAACCGGTCCGGGTCGGTCAGGCGCGAGCCGGAGTTGATCGACAGCAGGGCGTCCTGGAACGTCGCGTCCTCGCGCTTGGTGTAGTGCAGGTCGTTCGTCGCCACGAGCGGGGCGCCCAGCGCCTCGGCCAGGCGCAGGAGGTCCTTCTGCACGCGTCGCTCGATGTCGATCCCGTGATCCATGAGCTCGACGTAGAAGTTCTCCCGGCCGAAGATGTCCTGCAGCTCGCCGCCGGCCCGCAGCGCCTCGTCCCACTGGCCCAGCCGCAGGCGGGTCTGGATCTCCCCGGACGGGCAGCCGGAGGACGCGATGAGGCCCGCGGAGTAGGTCTGGAGCAGCTCGCGGTCCATCCGGGGCCACTTGCCCATCTGCCCGTCGAGGGACGCGAGCGAGCTGGCGCGGAAGAGGTTGTGCAGACCGGTGTTGTCGCGCGCCCACATCGTCAGGTGCGTGTACGCGCCGCGCGCCGAGACGTCGTCGTCCTTCTGGTGCGCCTCGCCCCAGCGGACGAGCGAGCGGTCGAACCGGCTGGTGCCGGGCGTGACGTAGGCCTCGACGCCGATGATCGGCTTGATCCCTGCCGCGCGTGCCTTGCTCCAGAACTCGAACGCCCCGAAGAGGTAGCCGTGGTCGGTCGTCGCCATGGCGGTCTGACCGAGCCGGACCGCCTCGGCGAAGAGCTGGTCGAGCTTCGCCGCGCCGTCGAGCATCGAGTACTCGGTGTGCACGTGGAGGTGGACGAAGTCCGATCCAGGTGCCGACATGAGGGGAAGTCTAGGTCGCGCCACCGACACGTCGGGCCACCCAGCGGCCCCGGCCCGCGTCCGCCCAGGCCGCGCCCGCCGATGCCGGTCGCGCACCCGGCGTGTCGCTCAGCGGTGGCCGGCGCAGAGCGCGTCCCACGCGTGGGCGAGGTCGTCGGGGTAGGTGCTGGTCAGCTCCAGCCGTTCCCCCGTCGCCGGGTGGTCGAAGGCCAGACGCATGGCGTGCAACCACTGCCGCGTCAGGCTCAGCCGGGCGGCCAGCGTGGGGTCCGCCCCGTAGGTGACGTCACCCACGCACGGGTGCCGCAGCGCGGCCATGTGCACGCGGATCTGGTGGGTCCGGCCCGTCTCGAGGTGCACCTCGACCAGGGACGCCTGCGGGACCATCTCCAGCACCTCGTAGTGGGTCACGGACGGCTTGCCGTCGGCCGTCACCGCGAACTTGTAGTCGGCCGAGGGGTGGCGCCCGATCGGGGCGTCGATCGTGCCCGTGGTGGGTGCGGGGTGACCCTGCACGACCGCGTGGTAGACCTTGTCGACGGTGCGCTCCTTGAAGGCCCGCTTGAGCACCGTGTACGCGTGCTCGCTCTTGGCGACGACCATGAGTCCGGAGGTCCCGACGTCGAGCCGGTGCACGATGCCCTGCCGCTCCGCGGCGCCGGACGTCGCCACCCGGAACCCCGCGGCGGCCAGCGCCCCGACGACGGTCGGCCCCGTCCACCCCGGCGACGGGTGCGCCGCCACCCCGACCGGCTTGTCCACGACGACGACGTCTGCGTCCTCGAAGACGATCCGCATGCCGGGCACCGGCTCCGGCGGCGTCGAGGGCGCGGCGGGCTCGTCGAGCGCGGTGAGGTCGACCTCGAGCCAGCTGCCGGGCGTCAGCCGGTCGGACTTGCCGACGGCGCGACCGTCGAGCTCCACGGCCCCGGCCTCCGCGAGCTCGGCAGCGCGCGTGCGGGACACCCCCAGCAGCCGGGACAGCCCGGCGTCGACGCGGTCGCCCGCGAGCCCGTCGGGCACGGGCATCGACCGGGTGCTCACGGCGTCTCACGGCGGGCGACGTCCTCGTCGCCCGGCACGGCCTCGGGCCCTTCGGCGGACAGCTCCGCCGCGTCCGGCGGCTGTGCCTCGCCGCCCGCGCCCGACCCGGCCGGCGTCCGCGCCTCGACGGCCTCGTGCCCCTCGCGCGTGCCGTCGACGGCGACGCCGCGCAGCGACAGCAGGATGATCAGGCCTGCCGCCGCGACGATCGCGATGTCGGCGACGTTGCCGACGAACAGGTTGCCGTAGGCGATGAAGTCCACGACGTGGCCCACGGCGAAGCCCGGCTCGCGGACGAGCCGGTCGATGAGGTTGCCCACCGCGCCGCCGAGGAGCAGCCCCAGCGCCACGGCCCAGGTCCGCGACCCGAGCCGTCTGGCGATCCGCACGACCACGATGCTCACCCCGACCGCTGCCAGCGTGAAGACCCACGTCATGCCGGTGGCGATGCTGAGGGCGGCGCCGGGGTTGTACAGCAGCGTCAGCCCGAGGAGGTCGCCGACCAGCGGCACACGCTCCCCCTCGGTGAACGTGGCGACCGCCCAGATCTTCGTGAGCTGGTCGACGACGAGCACGACGACAGCGACCGCCGCGAGCAACGCGACGAGGGGACGACCCGACCGCACGCTCAGCGACGCTCCTGCCGGGCCTTGCAGGTGACGCAGAGCGTGGCGCGCGGGAAGGCCTGCAGACGCGCCTTGCCGATCGCCTGGCCGCAGGACTCGCAGGTGCCGAAGCCTGCGGCGCCCAGGCGCTCGAGCGCGTGCAGGTTCTGCGCGAGGAGGTCGCGGGTGTTGTTCACGAGGGTCAGCTCCTGCTCGCGCTCGAGCGCGCTGGAGCCGGAGTCGGCCTGGTCGTCCCCGGCCCCCTCGCCGGAGTTGCGCAGCAGGGAGGACAGCTCGGCATCCGCGGCAGCCAGCTCGGCCCGCAGTCGCTCGATCTCGACCGTGATCTCCCCCGCGATCTCCTCCACCTCCGCGACGGTCCACGGCTCCTCGCCCTCGCGGACCGGGAACGAGTCCACGACAGCGGCGAGCCGCTCCGTGTCGGGCACGGCCGTGACCTTGGTCAGGCCAGACGTGTCGTCGATCGCCATGGTGCTCCTCGGTGTGAAGGTCCCGCGAGACTAGACCTCAGCGCGGTGCAGCACAACGCACCACACCGGTGACGGTGCGGTGCGTCGTTCCCGCTGGTCGCGACGGCGGCCGGAGAAACTA
>JACIXM010000125.1 GCA_014360395.1 Actinotalea sp. | reverse complement strand
GAGCCTTCTTCCGTGACCTCCGGGCCGGCGCCGGCCCGGAGGTCACGCGCCGGGCGTCGTGGGACGCCGTAGGGTCGTCGCGACGAGCCAGGGGCTGAAGGAGGACGATGCGGATCTCGGTGATCGGCTGCGGCTACCTCGGGGCGGTCCACGCCGCCGCGATGACGCACCTGGGGCACGACGTGGTCGGGATCGACGTCGATGCGGCGAAGATCGAGCAGCTCGCCCGCGGGGAGGCGCCGTTCTACGAGCCCGGCCTGCCGGAGCTCCTCGAGTCCTCCCTGGCGACGGGCCGCCTGCGCTTCACGACGGACGTCGCCGAGGCCGAGGGTGCGCAGGTGCACTTCGTCTGCGTCGGCACGCCGCAGAAGAAGGGCGAGTACGCCGCGGACCTGCGCTACGTCGACGCCGCGGTGCAGGGGCTGCTGCCCCACCTGCGCCAGGGCGACGTCGTCGTCGGGAAGTCCACCGTGCCCGTCGGCACGACGGAACGGATCGCCGAGGAGGTCGCGGCGACGAACGCCGGTGCGACCGTCGTGTGGAACCCCGAGTTCCTGCGGGAGGGCTTCGCCGTGCAGGACACCCTGCACCCGGACCGGATCGTCTACGGCGTGCCCGACGGCGAGGCCGGCACGCGGGCCAAGGAGCTGCTCGACGAGGTCTACGCGACGCCGATCGCGGAGGGCATCCCGGTCGTCGTCACGGACCCGGCGACGGCCCAGCTCGTCAAGGTCGCGGCGAACTCCTTCCTCGCGACGAAGATCTCCTTCATCAACGCCATGGCCGAGCTCTGCGAGGCCACCGGTGCGGACGTCACGCAGCTCGCGGACGCGATCGGCCACGACGCGCGCATCGGCCGGCGGTTCCTCAACGCCGGGCTCGGCTTCGGCGGGGGCTGCCTGCCCAAGGACATCCGGGCCTTCATGGCCCGGGCGGGGGAGCTCGGTGCGGACCAGGCGCTGTCGTTCCTGCGGGAGGTCGACTCCATCAACATGCGCCGGCGCGTCCGCACGGTCGACCTCGTGCGCGAGGTGTGCGACGGCTCGATCGTGGGTCGGCGGGTCGCCGTCCTCGGGGCGGCGTTCAAGCCGGACAGCGACGACATCCGGGACTCGCCCGCCCTCAGCGTCGCCGCACAGATGGGGCTTCAGGGCGCGCACGTCGTCGTCACCGACCCGCAGGCCCTGGCGAACGCCGAGCGGATGTGGCCGGACCTGCGCTACGCGGCGACCGCGGAGGAGGCGGCGCGCGACGCCGACGTCGTGCTGCTGGCCACCGAGTGGTCCGAGTACCGCGAGCTCGACCCGGTCACGTTCGGGGACGTCGTCGCGCGGAGGGTGGTCGTCGACGGGCGGAACGTCCTCGACCCGGCGGCGTGGCGCGCCGCGGGCTGGGTCTACCGCGCCCTCGGCCGCCCCTGATCGAGCCCCACCCCTACCGCCCCACCGGCACCGCCGTGCGGCCACGGCTGGGCGTGGCCGATCTCACATCGATACCCCAGGTCATGACCTTGGGTAATGACTAGAT
>JACIXM010000124.1 GCA_014360395.1 Actinotalea sp. | reverse complement strand
ATCTGTGCTGGGCGTCGGACACGGCGAGCAGTCCGTGCCGCAGCGCCCACTCCACCGCCGCACCCGCGGGTGACGACGCGCCCGGCACCGACTCGGGCGACCGCCCGACGGGCGGCCCCCACGTCAGGGCCTCGAGCACCGGTCGTGCCCCCGGCGGGGCGTCCGCGAGCAGCCGATCCACGACGGCGGGTCGGCTCAGCTCGGCGACGACGGCACCGAGGAGCCGGTCAGGGGGCGCTGCCGCGCCGTCGGCGGTGGCGTCCTGCGAGGGTGCGACGGGCCCGGTGGCGGCCTCGTCGGCGGGCAGGCCGAGGGCGGCGGCGAGGCGCGCGAGCGCGGCGGGGGAGCGGCGCTCGAGGGCGGCGCGCAGGGTGGGGCCGAGGCCGGCGGGGTGCGGGCCGAGGACGTCGGCGAGGCCGGGAGCCGGGCGCAGGGCGACCTCGTCGGGCAGGTCCGCCCAGGCGTCGTCGGGCAGCGGCGGGTCCGTCCACAGCAGCGCGGACCCCAGGGCGGTGCGGACGGTGTCGCCGGCGTCGGCGGGCGGGGTGCCCAGCGCGGCGGCGAGGTCCGCCAGCGGCACACCGGTCCGGGGGCTGGGCGCTCCCGGGGCCGTCGCGCCGTCGAGGGCCAGGACGGCCTCGAGCACCTGCAGCGTCGCGGCGTCGACGGAGGCCAGCGCGCGGTCCAGGCTCGTGCGGTTCGCCGCCCGGGCCGCG
The DNA here is from genome assembly GCA_014360395.1 of Actinotalea sp. GTDB lineage: Bacteria > Actinomycetota > Actinomycetes > Actinomycetales > Cellulomonadaceae > Actinotalea. The sequence continues at coordinate 7,761 of JACIXM010000124.1, read as the reverse complement.
AGCGAGCGCACGCTCGACGGGGGCGGGGCGGCCAGGTCGGGTCGCGCGGCGAGGAGCAGGACCAGGCCTTCCTCGCCGCGGACGCGCAGGGCCTGCGTGAACGCGGACATCCGCACCACCTTACGGCGGTCGCCCGTGAGGGCGAGGCGGCGCTCAGCCCGCCGCGAGGGCGTCCAGCCCGCCGAGGGCGAAGCGGGCCGCCCGGTCCGCCTCGGCCTCGGGGTCGGCCCCGGCCTCGACGCGCTCGATGAGCGTGGCCACGACGCCCTGGACGAGCGCCGACGCCTCCTGCAGGTCGCGCACCCCGAGCTCCCGGGTCGCGGCGACCAGCGGCGCGGCCGCCTCGCGGTGGCCCTCCGCGAGGTGCGCGCGGCTCTCCTGCGGCAGCGGGGTGTCCCGGAGCGCGGCGGCCAGCAGGTGGTTGCCCTGCGCGGCGCTGAGCGCGGCGGCACGGAACCAGGCGCGGACGAGGTCCCGGGGGCCGGTGACCCCGGCGGTCGCGTCGCGCAGCGTCGCGGTCCAGCGGTCGAAGCCGGCCTCGACGAGGGCGAGGAGGAGGGCGTCGGTGGACGGGAAGTAGGCGTACACCGAGGGGCGGGCGAGCCCGGTCCCTGCCGCCACGGCCGCGAGCGTGAGCGCGTGGCTGCCCTCGCCGACCACGATCTCCTCCGCCGCGCGCAGCACGTCCGCGCGGCGCCGGGCGCGGTGCTCGGCGACGGTCGGTGCGCTGATCCGGGGCATGGGGCGACCAGTGTGCCATGGATGCCGACGCTGCGTTGCTATGATCTCGACGCCGCGTCGAGAACGACGCGACCCCGACCCGAGGAGTGCTGCCGTGGACTTCGCCCGTGACCTTCTGCTCGTGCTCCACTTCATCGGTCTGGCGGCGATCATCGGGGGCTTCCTGGCGCAGACACGCTCGCCGAGCAAGCGGATCGGTCCGGCGATGCTCCACGGCGCCCTGACCGCCCTGGTGACCGGGATCCTCCTGGTGGGCGTCGCGGAGATGCGTGACGTCGACGTCAACCACATCAAGATCGGCGTCAAGCTCGTCATCGCGCTCGTCATCGCGTTCCTCGCGTGGCGCCGCCGCAAGGCCGAGTCGGTCAGCACGGGCGAGTGGGGCGCCGTCGGCGGCCTGGCCGTCGTCAACGTCGTCCTGGCCGTCTTCTGGTGACGACCGCCTGACCCCGGACAGGGGCGGGTCGGCGCACGCCGGCCCGCCCCTGTGCGTCCGCCGGGAAACCGGCGGCCCCCCGAGCGCCCGACGGGTAGCCTGAGCAGGTCCCTTCCTCCGACACGACAGAGGTCCCAGTGCCCACCGGCAAGGTCAAGTGGTTCGACGCCGACCGCGGCTTCGGTTTCATCGCCAGCGACGAGGGCGACGAGGTGTTCCTGCACGCCTCGGCGCTGCCCGCCGGCGTCAGCGCGCCGAAGCCGGGCACGCGCGTGGACTTCGGTGTCGCCGACGGGCGCCGGGGGCCGCAGGCGCTCTCCGTGAAGGTGCTGGACCCCGTGCCCTCGGTCGCGAAGGCGCACCGCAAGCCCGCCGACGACATGGCCGTCATCGTCGAGGACCTCATCAAGGTGCTCGACAAGGTCGGCGGTGACCTGCGTCGTGGCCGGTACCCCGAGAAGGCCGCCGCGACCAAGTACGCCGCCCTGCTGCGCGCCGTCGCGGACGGCCTCGAGGCCTGATGCCCGCCGCCACGAAGGACGCCGTCCTCGCCTCCGCAGTCGACCTCGCCCGCGCCGCGGCCGTCGAGGAGGCGGGGTCGCCCGACCTCGTCGGCGAGCACCTCGGTCTCGTCGTCGAGGGCGAGCGGCTCGCCTCCCACCGCTTCGCGACGACGGCGCTCGGCCAGCGCGGCTGGGAGTGGACCGTCACCGTGGCCCGCGTGCCGCGCGGCCGGACGCCCAGCGTCTGCGAGGTGCACCTGCTGCCCGGCGCCGACGCCGTGCTCGCGCCGACCTGGGTGCCGTGGGCCGACCGGCTGCGCCCGGGCGACGTCGGCGCGGGCGACGTGCTGCCGTACCTGACCGACGACGAGCGGCTCGACCAGGGCTACGAGGCCGTCGGGGACGCCGACGCCGACGAGATGGCGATCTTCGAGCTGGGCCTGGGCCGGGCGCGGGTGCTGTCGCGCACGGGCCGGTCGCAGGCCGCCGAGCGCTGGTACGCCGGCTCGCACGGGCCGACCGCGCCGCAGGCGATCGCCGCCAGCGCCCCGTGCTCCACCTGTGCGTTCCTCGTGCTCATGGCCGGGTCCCTGCGCACGGAGTTCGGCGTCTGCGCCAACGAGTGGTCGCCCGACGACGGCAAGGTCGTCAGCATGGACCACGGGTGCGGCGCGCACTCCGAGACCGACGTCCCGCCCGCTCGCAGCGAGTGGCCCGACCCGCCGTCCGACGCCGAGCCCCTCGAGCTCGTCGAGCTCGCGCAGGAACCCGCGACCCAGCCCGAGCCCACCCAGGAGCCGGAGCCCACCCAGGAGCCGGACCCCGCGCGCGAGCCGGAGTCCGCGCAGGCTCAGCCCGCCGAGGAGGCCGCGCCGGCCGACGAGCCGGAGGAGCAGCCGGTCCCCGGCGAGGAGTGACCGACCCCTTCGGCACCGACCGCCTGCGTGAGGCGGTCCTCACCGCCTGGTCCGCGCAGCCCGCACGGCTGCGGGAGGACGCGAACGCCGAGGAGGACCACGCGCGCGGCGGCTACCGCGACCGGGTCGTCGTCGAGCTGGCCCAGAACGCGGCCGACGCCGCCGCGCGCTCCGGTGCGCCCGGCCGGCTCCTGCTGCGCCTCGTCGACCGGGGCGACGGCGGGCTGCTGATCGCCGCGAACACCGGTGCGCCCCTGGACGCCGCGGGGGTGGCCTCCCTCGCCTCCCTGCGTGCCTCCGCCAAGCGCGACGACGCGCCCGCCCCTGCGTCCTCGGGGCCCGCCGCCGGCCAGGCACCGGTCGGCCGGTTCGGCGTCGGCTTCGCGGCGGTCCGGTCCGTCGCCGACGACGTCGCCCTGCACACCCACGCCGGGGCCGTGCACTTCTCCCTCGCGCGGACGCGCGCCGCGGTCGCCGGCCGGCCCGAGCTGACCGCCGAGGGGGCGCGGCGCCAGGGCGAGCTGCCGGCGCTGCGCCTGCCCTGGCCCGGGCCGCTGCCCACCGACGTGCTCGAGCCGCGGGCTGCCGCCGCGTCCGGATCCCTGCCCGCCGACGAGCCCGGGTCGGACCCCGCCCACCGACCCACCGCCGCCGCGGGCCTGCTCGACGCGGAGGGCCGGCCGGTCGACGGGTGGGCGACCGTCGTCGTCCTCGTGCTGCGGGACGCCGCCGCGGTGGCCGCGGTCCGCACGCAGCTGGACGCCGTCGGCGACCCGCTCCTGCTCGCCCTTCCAGCGCTGGGCGAGGTGCGGATCCAGGCCCCCGACGGCGCCGGACGCGCGCTGGCCGACGTCGGCGCGCGGTGGCTCGTCGTGACCCGGACCGGTGTGCTCGACCCCGCCCTGCTGGCCGAGCGGCCCGTGGAGGAACGCGCCCGGGACACCCGGTCCGTGACGTGGGCGGTGCCCCGCGCCGGCGCCGGTGCGCCGTCGTGGCCGGCGGTCGTGCACGCCCCGACACCCACGGACGAGCCGTGCACCGTCCCTGCGCTGCTGCTGGCCGACCTCCCGCTCGACCCGTCCCGGCGGCACGTCGCCCCCGGCGGGGTCACGGACGCCGTCGTCGTCGAGGCAGGCAGGGCGTGGGCGGACCTGCTCGTGGCGTGCCACCGTGCGGACGACGCCCCGGCGCCGCTGGACCTCGTCCCGGGCGGGCTGCCGGCCGGGGCGCTTGACGCCGCCGTGCGGGAGGCGGCCCTCGCAGGGGCCCGGAGGACGCCGGTGCTCGTGCCCGCCGACGGCGGTCCGGCGATCGCCCCCCGCGACGCCGCGGTGCTGACCGGCCCCGCCGGCGACGACATCGCCCTGCTGACCGTGCTCGCCCGCCGCGTCCCCCGGCTCGTCGCGGCGCCGCCGCGGCACCGCGCCGCCCTGCGCGCGCTCGCGGTGGAGGAGCTCGACGCGGCCGACGTCGTCGAGGCGCTGCCCCCGCTGGACCCGACCGAGCACCGCGCGCTCCTGCAGGCGGCCGCCGGCGCGGGCCCTGCCGTGCTCGAGGCGCTGGCGACGCTGCTCGTGCCGCTGGCCGACGGCCGGTACGTCCGCGGCGCGCGCGGCCTCACCGTGCTCGACGGCCCGCTGGACGACGACCTGCTCGGTCACCTCGCCGGCTGGGGCCTGCGGGTCGTCCACCCCGCCGCCGCGCACCCGCTGCACGAGCGACTGGGGGCGGAGCGGCTGACGTCGACGGACCTGCTGCGCCATCCCGTGCTGCGCGGCCACGTCCTCACCGCCGACGACGAGGAGGTCACCGCCGACGTCCTCCTCGCCCTCCTCGACGGCGCGCTGACGGGCGGCGGGGTCACGGACGGTGCGGTGCCGGACGGTGCGGTGCCGGAGGGCGCGTGGTCGGACGGCCCGGCGGCGGAGGGTGCGGTCGCCGGCAGCGGCGGGCTGCGCCCCGAGCCGTGGTGGGGCGAGCTGCTCCTGACCGCCGACGACGGCGAGCCGGCGCCCGCCCGGGGGCTCGTCCTGCCCGGCACCGACGCGGCGCGCTGGTTCGACCCCGGCGTCCTGCCCGCCGTCGCGGCGGACGTGGTCCGGCGGTGGTCCCGCGTCCTGCCGCTGGTCGGGGTGCGGACCGGCCTGACCGTCGTCGACGTCCCCGCCGAGGCGTACGAGGGCGGCGCCGGGGCGGCGCCCGACGACGCGGCGCTGGTCGTCGACGGGCTCGACGGCTGGGAGGACTACCTGGACGAGGTGCGCCCCGCGGCGGGCTCGCAGCGCGCGGTGGCCGACCTGGACGCCGTCGTCCCGCAGGCCTGGCCGGAGGTGCTCCGCGCGCTCGCCCGGGCCGGGCGGGCTGCGCTCCTGGACCCGGTGCGCGACGCCGACGGCGCGCTGTGCGCCACCTACACCGCGTGGTGGCTGCGCACCCGCTCGGGTCTGGGCCTGGGCCGGCCCTTCGCCGCCGCCGGGGGCGCCGGCCCCCTGGACGCCCTCCTGCCCGGGCCGCCGCACGCCGTCGTCGGCCTGGACCCCGAGGTGCTCGCCGCCCTGGGCGCGGTGCGGTCCGCGGCGGACCTCGACGCCGAGGGGTGGGCCGACGTGCTCGGGGCGCTGCCGCTGGACGGCGAGATCGACCTGGCCGTCGCCGTCGCGGTGTGGCGGGCGCTGGCCGCGCTGGCCGTCGGGGACCCGGACCTGCTGCTCGACGTCGACCGGCTGCCCGCGCTGGTCGCGGGCACGACCGTGCGCACGGTGCCGGCGCAGGACGCCGTCGTGGTGACGCTGATGCAGGCGCAGCACCCCGGTGCACGGCCCGCCGTCGTCGTGCCGTCGGACGCCGTGCCCGCGCTCGCGGACGCGCTCGACGTCGACGTGGCCGCGGACCGGGTCGACCTGCGGGTCGACGACGACGGCGCGGTCCAGCCCGTGCCCGACGCGGTCCGGGCGGTGCACCCGCAGGCGCCGACGACGTGGGTGCGGCACGAGAGCCTGCGGGTCGGCGGTGCGCCGGTCGCCTGGTGGGTCGAGGCGGGAGCGGCAGGACCGGTGGTGCACGCGACGCCGGCGGGCCTGGCCGACGCGCTCGCGGAGGTGGTCGGCCGGGGCCACCGGGACCGCCTCGCGCGGCTCCTGGCTGATCCGGACGCGGTCGCCGACGTGCTGCTGGGGACGGCGGCGGAGGACCTGCCGGGTCGGTGAGAGGCGATCAGGTGCGGTCGCGGTTGCGCCGCTCCCAGACCAGCGCCAGCCCACCCAGGGCGATCCCGGCCGCGCAGATCCACGGGATCCGCGCGCTGACCTGGCCGGTCGCCGCGAGGACGCCGGTGACGACGAGGGCGACGACCCAGGCCGCGATGCCGACGAGGAAGACCTTGCGCAGGTCCAGGCGCACCGGCTCCAGGCGGCTCGGCTCGAGCAGTCGGGGGCGCCGGTCGGTCACGGTCCGAGCGTAGTCGCCGGACGCGGGGGTGCCGGTGCGGTCGGCACGTCAGCGGCCGCTCGGGTCGGCCGGTGCCTGGACTCCGGAAGGTCGCGCACCGACAACCGGATATCTGGGACCCTCAGCGCCATGACGCAGACCGCGACCACACCTCGACCGGGGCTGCTCGGCTCCGTCGACCGGTACTTCAAGATCACCGAGCGAGGGTCCACCTTCCCGCGCGAGCTGCGCGGCGGGCTCGTGACCTTCTTCGCGATGAGCTACATCATCGTGCTCAACCCGTTCATCATCGGCGGGGTCCCGGACGGGACCGGGACCTTCCTCGGCGGCGGCGCCGAGCCGAACTTCCCGCTCGTGGCCGCGGCGACCGCGCTGGTCGCCGGCGTGCTGTCCATCCTCATGGGGGTCGTGGCGCGCTTCCCCCTGGCGCTCGCGGCCGGCCTGGGCCTCAACGCCTTCGTCGCCTTCTCCGTCGCGGTGCTGCCGGAGATGACCTGGGCCGACGCGATGGGCCTCGTCGTCCTCGAGGGCATCATCATCCTGGTCCTCGTCCTGACCGGGTTCCGCGAGGCCGTGTTCCGCGCCGTGCCGGTGGAGCTCAAGCTCGCCATCAGCGTCGGGATCGGGCTCTTCATCGCGCTCATCGGTGTCTTCAACGCAGGCCTGGTGCGGATCCCGCCGAGCCTGGCGACGCCGCTCGAGCTCGGTGAGGGCGGCTCGCTCGCGGGCTGGCCCGTCGTCGTGTTCCTCCTGGGCCTGCTGCTCATCGCGGTCCTCATGGTGCGCCAGGTCAAGGGCGCGATCCTCATCGGCGTCGTCGCGGCGACCGTCCTGGCGGTGGTCATCGAGGCGATCGGGAACGTCGGCCAGCGCTCGGCGGACAACCCCGGCGGCTGGAGCCTCGTCCAGCCGGCGCTGCCGGCCTCCGCCGGCGACGTCGTCTCCCAGCCCGACTTCAGCCTGCTGGGCCAGTTCTCGCTGCTCGGCTCGATCGGCAAGATCGGCATCGTCGCGGTGGTCCTGCTGGTGTTCACGCTGATGATCGCCGACTTCTTCGACACGATGGGCACGATGGTCGCCATCGGCGCCGAGGCGGACCTGCTCGACAAGGACGGCAACCCGCCGAACACCCGCCAGATCCTGGTGGTCGACTCCGTCGGTGCCATCGCCGGCGGCATGGGGTCCGTGTCCAGCAACACCAGCTACATCGAGTCCGCTGCCGGCGTCGGGGACGGGGCACGGACCGGCCTGGCCTCGGTCGTGACCGGGCTGCTGTTCCTGCTCGCGACGTTCTTCGCGCCGCTGGTCAACATGGTCCCCTACGAGGCCGCGACGCCCGCCCTGGTCATCGTCGGGTTCCTCATGCTCATGCAGGTCACCGGCATCGACTGGCGCAACTACGAGATCGCCATCCCGGCATTCCTCACGATCATCCTCATGCCGTTCAGCTTCTCCATCGCCGTCGGCATCGGGGCGGGCTTCGTCTCGTACGTCGTGCTCAAGCTGGCCGTGGGCAAGGCGCGTCAGGTGCACCCGCTGATGTACATCTCGGCGGCGCTGTTCATCGTGTACTTCGCGATCGACCAGATCGAGAGCGCCCTGCAGGCGAGCGGCCTCCTGGGCTGAGCCCGACGCGGGGTTGCGAGCCCCCTCCCGTGACCTCCGGGCCGGCGCCGGCCCGGAGGTCACGCGCCGGGCGTCGAGGGACGCCGTAGAT
>JACIXM010000123.1 GCA_014360395.1 Actinotalea sp. | reverse complement strand
CGTCCTCGGGCATGCTGAGCCCATGCTCGAGGACGCCCCGCTCCTGGACCGCACCGACCTGGCGATCCTCGACCAGCTCGGCCTGGACGCGCGGGCGAGCTTCGCCCGCATCGGCGCCGTCGTGAACCTCTCCGCCCCGGCGGTCAAGCGCCGCGTGGACCGGCTCCTGGCCCGTGGCGTCATCGACGGCTTCACCGTGCGGCTGGACCCCGCCGCGCTCGGCTGGGCGACCGAGGCGCACGTCGAGGTCTACTGCACCGGCGCGACCCGCCCCGCGACCATGCGCGAGGCGTTCGAGCGCTACCCGGAGATCGTCGCGGCGAGCACCGTCACCGGCGAGGCCGACGCGATCGTCCACGTGCGGGCGCACGACGTGCGGCACCTCGACACGGTCGTCGAGCGCATCGCCGCGGAGCCGTTCGTGCTCCGGACCCGCTCGACGGTCGTCCTCACGCCGCTCGTGCGCCGCCCGGACACGCCGCGCACGACGGCCTGAGACGGTCCGGGCGGCACCGCCGCAGCGGTCGGCACCCGGAGCCGAGCAGGACCCTCAGCGGCGCCCGACGTCCGTGGGCGACCACTCGTCCTCCCGCGCCGGCACCCGGACGACCATCACCGGGCACACCGCGTGGTGCAGGACCGCCTGGCTCGTCGAGCCCAGGAGCAGCCCGGCGAACCCGCCGCGGCCGCGCGAGCCGACGACGACGAGGTCGACCGCCGTGGAGAACTCCGTCAGCAGGGCCGCGCCGGTCCCGTCCAGGACGTGGCGCCGCACCTGCAGGTCCGGGTGCCCCTGGAGCGCCCGGTCCACGACGACGTCCAGCCCCTCGGCGACGTCGCGCAGGACCTGCTCGTGGTCCTGCGCCGCGGGCAGCCACGCGAGCAGCCCGGAGCCGGTCCCCACCGGGACCCCCGCGACGGCGGTCAGCTCCGCGCCCCAGGCCTCCGCCTCGACGATCGCGTGCTCCAGGGCTGCCTCGGCCGCCGGGGAGCCGTCGACGCCGACGACGATCCGCCGCACCGGGCCCGTCGGCCGCGGCTCGCCCCCCGGCCAGGCGTGCTGGCGGGAGGGCACCACGACGGTCGGGCAGTGGGCGTGCGCGGGCAGCGCGGAGGAGACGGTCCCGAGCAGGCGCTCGGCGAAGCCCCCCCGCCCGCGGGTCCCGACGACGGCGGTCGCCGCACCCCGCGAGAGCTCGATGAGCACGGCCGCTGCGTCGCCCGTCGCCACGTCGGACGTCACCGGGACGCCGCTGCGCTGCACCCGGGCCTCGGCCTCCTCGAGGACGGCCCGGGCGCCCTGCTGGATCGCCGTGTCGTCCAGGGCTGCGTACCCGCCGTCGAGGGCGGCCGTGCTGAAGGACGGCACCGAGTAGCTGCACACGAGGTGCAGCCGGTAGCCGTGGACCGCCGCGTGAGCGGCCGCCCAGTCGAGACCACGCAGGCTGGGGGCCGAGCCGTCCACACCCACGAGGACCACGTCGCTCCCGGTCATGGCGCCTCCCTCCGCTCACTCCCCTGCCCACAGTGTGCCGATGCCACGACGCTACCGGGCGGACTTCGGGCTCGGGAGTGTCCCGGACGTCGTCGGCGGCGATGCGGCTCAGGCCGCCAGGTAGGCCATCCACGTGGGGTGGGGACGCACGGCCGCACCGAGGACCGCCGCCGGTCCGCCCGGGTGGGTGGGCGTGACGAGGAGCTGCCAGCCGATCTCCGACAGCAGCCGGTCCGCCTTGCGGTGGTTGCAGCGCGAGCACGCGGCGACGACGTTGGTCCACACGTGCGCCCCGCCACGGGAGCGGGGGTGGACGTGGTCGACCGTGTCGGCAGCACCGGCGCAGTAGGCGCAGCGGTGCCCGTCCCGCGCGAGGACCGTGCGGCGGGTGGGCGTCACGGAGCGCCGGTAGGGCACGTGGACGTAGCGGGTGAGGCACAGCACGTGCGGGACGGGCAGCGTCATCCGCTCGGACCGCAGGACGCGCCCGTCGGACTCGAGCACGACCGCCTTGCCGGTCAGCACCAGCGCCACGGCGCGGTGGATCCCGACGACGCACAGCGGCTCCCGGCTCGCGTTGAGCACCAGCGCCCGTGGCAGGCCGCCGGGCTCGGGCGGCGGGCCCGGATGCTCACCCCCCGCGCCGTCGTCGGCCGCGTCGTCGCCGACCGCGGGGAACGCGGCGGGGAAGGTCTCCGGGCGCACACCGGCGCCCGAGGTGAGTCGCTCTGTCGTCCGTAGCACGGCAGCCTCCGTGACCAGCGCACCGGGACCTGACCGGCTGCCAGGTCCGCCTGGTGGAGCGGTGCCAGCGTACTGCGCCGCGCCGTGAGCACGGTCACCCGGCGCGCAGACGCCGCGAGCCCCGGACCAGGACGGTCCGGGGCTCGCGGTGACGGCGTGGGTGTCAGCCGACGCGGATGTAGGTCGGGTTGGTCTGCCAGATCTCGCGGAACTGGACGGTCTTGCCCGGTCGGGGGGCGTCGATCTGGGTGTTGCCGCCGGCGTAGATGCCGATGTGGCCCGGCGTCCAGATGAGGTCACCCACCTGACGCTCGCTGGCCGGCACGACGGTCCCGGCGTAGCGCTGGTCGGCGGAGCTGCGCGGCAGCGTGATGCCGACCTGGGCGTACACGTAGGACGTGAAGCCGGAGCAGTCGAAGCCGGACGGCGTCGAGCCGCCGTAGACGTACGGGACGCCGACGTAGCGGGCCGCGACCTCGATGACCGCGGAGCCGACGGCGCTGGCCGGGATCGCCGCGGCGGGGGCCGGCTCGGGCGCGGGCGCCTCGGCCACCGGCGCGCGCTCGGTGGAGCGCGACGTCGTCTCGGAGCGGGCGGGAGCCGGCGCGGGCTCCGGCTCCGGCTCGGGCTCGGGCTCCGGCTCCGGGTTCTTCTTGATCTCGATCGTCGGGGCCGTGAACTCCCACGCGGTGTTCGCGGGGACCGTCACGGTCGGCGCCGACGTGAGGGCGGCACGCGCCTCGGCGGTGAGGGCGCTGACGTCCACCGCCGGGAGGGCGTTGACGGTCCCGTCGGCCGGTGCGGCCGAGGCGGGGAGCGCCATGGTCATGACGAGGCCGGAGGACGCGGCGACGACGGCCGACCGGCGGCCGACGGTCGCCAGGTTGCCTGCGAGGTCGTCGAGCGGGGTCAGGGGGCGGCGGGCCGCGCGGTGGCGGGCTCGCTGGGGCGTTGCGGTCACAAGAACCTCTCCGTACGCCTACGAGGTGAGCTGTCGGGTTCGGGTGGGAGTTCACCCGGCCGCGCTCCCGTCCGAGGACGGTCACCCGGCTTCACCCCGAGGGCACCGTGTGGTGCCCGTGGTGGTTCCCCCGCTCCTGCCGTGATGTCGTGAGGGGCCCCGGGCGGCGGCAGGACTCGGCGATCCGCTCGGAGGCTTCGGGGAGGAGGGTTCCTCGAAGCAGGGCGAATGTACCTGAGGGTTTCGTGAGATGTCACGCTCCGGTCACGGCCCCGACGCGAAGGTCTCGGAATGATCACGACCGACGTGCCGACGCGCAGGACGGAGGTCCCGGAAGGGCCGGACCACGGCTGTTTCATCCCCGCGTGAGCAGGGCGTCAAGACTTCGTAGATCATCCTGCGACGGCGCTGGTCACGGCCGCGGGTCGGCGCCTCGTCCCGACCGCTCGTCCGGGATCACGGCGGACCGGCCGGCGAGCCGATCAGCGCCACCCCCCGCCGTCACATGTGACCTATGTCTCACTCCTCCACGGCCGTGTCGGCGGGCGACACGAACACGTGGCGCGCCACGTCCTCGGGCAGGTCCACCACCAGCTCGGCACCGGGCGCCCCGACCGCCACCAGGCCGTCGACCACCTCGACCCGCACCCGGGCGCCCGGCAGGACGCCGGCGCCCACGAGGCGCTGGAGGAGCCCGGTGTCCGTCTGCAGCGGCTCGCCCAGGCGGCCGATGACGACCTCGCTCGGCCCCGCCACGGCGCGGGCGTGGGCGACGAGGGACACGACGCCCTCGAGGAAGCCCTCGGGCACCCCGTGGTCCCCCAGCTCGTCCAGGCCGGGGATGGGGTTGCCGTACGGGGAGTGCCGGGGGTGGCCCAGCAGCTCGACGAGACGCTTCTCGACGCGCTCGCTCATCACGTGCTCCCACCGGCACGCCTCGTCGTGGACGTAGCTCCACTCCAGCCCGATGACGTCGGTGAGGAGCCGCTCGGCGAGCCGGTGCTTGCGCATGACGCGGGTCGCCTTGGCCAGGCCGTCCTCGGTGAGCTCGAGGTGCCGGTCGCCGCTGACCACGACCAGGCCGTCGCGCTCCATGCGGGCGACCGTCTGCGACACCGTGGGACCGGAGTGCCCGAGCCGCTCCGCGATGCGGGCGCGCAGGGGGACGATCCCCTCCTCCGCCAGCTCGTAGATCGTGCGCAGGTACATCTCGGTCGTGTCGATCAGGTCGCTCACGCGGCGCTCACCCTTCCGCTCATCCCGGCCGGCCCCCTGTCGCCCCCAAGGTTACGTGGCCGGACGGCCCGGTCCGGGCCCCTGCCCGTCCCCCTACAGTGGGCGCGTGGCCGACGCGACCGACATCGTCATCCCCTCCGCGCTCCTGCCGGTGGACGGCCGTTTCGGGTCCGGCCCGTCCAAGGTCCGTCCCGCGCAGGTGGAGGCCCTCGCCGCCGTCGGCCGCACGCTGCTCGGCACGTCCCACCGCCAGGCGCCGGTGCGCTCGCTCGTGGGCCGCGTGCGGGCCGGCGTCGCGGACCTGCTCGGGGCGCCCGACGGCTACGAGGTCGTCCTCGGCAACGGCGGCTCGACCGCCTTCTGGGACGTCGCCACCCTCGGCCTGGTCCGCGAGCGCGCGCAGCTGTGCGCCTTCGGCGAGTTCGGCGGGAAGCTCGCCACCGCCGTGCGGTCCGCGCCGTTCCTCGCCGACCCGACGGTCCGCACCGCCGAGCCGGGCTCCGCCGTCCTGCCCGAGCCCGAGGCCGGCGTCGACACCTATGCCTTCCCGCAGAACGAGACCTCCACCGGCGTGGCCGTGCCCGTCGCCCGCCCGGCCCGCACCGGGGCCGACGACGACGCGCTGACCCTGGTCGACGCGACCTCGGCGGCCGGCGGCCTGCCCGTGGACCTGGCCCACACCGATGCCTACTACTTCGCCCCGCAGAAGTCGTTCGCGTCCGACGGCGGCCTGTGGCTGGCCGTCCTCTCCCCCGCCGCCCTGGCGCGCGCCGAGCAGGTCGGCGCGTCCGGCCGGTGGGTCCCGGAGTTCCTCTCCCTGACGACGGCGATCACCAACAGCCGCGCGGACCAGACGCTCAACACCCCCGCCATCGCGACGCTGGTGCTGCTCGCGGACCAGCTGGACTGGATGCTCGACCACGGCGGCCTGCCGTGGGTCACCGCCCGCACCGCCCAGTCCGCCGCGCACCTGTACGGCTGGGCCGAGGAGCGGGACTGGGCGACGCCCTTCGTCGCCGACCCCGGGCTGCGCAGCGCCGTCGTCGGGACGATCGACCTCGACGACGCGATCGACGCCCCCACGGTGTGCGCGGTGCTGCGCCGGCACGGCGTGGTCGACGTCGAGCCGTACCGCAAGCTCGGGCGCAACCAGATCCGGGTCGCGATGTTCCCCGCCGTCGAGCCCGCGGACGTCCAGGCGCTGACGCAGTGCGTGGACCACGTCGTCGAGCGCCTGGGATGACCGGCGTCCGACGCGACCGCCTGACGCTCACCCTCTACGGCTCCTTCGTCACCTGGGGCTGGTTCCTCTACGGCTTCGGCCCCGCCGTCCCGCTCCTCGCCGCGGAGCAGGGCACGAGCCGGGCGCTCGCCGGGCTGCACGGCACGGGCATGGCCGTCGGGACGGTCCTCGCCGGGACCGTCACGTCGTCCGTGGCCGTGCGGTTCGGGCGGCGGGTCCAGATGCTCGTGGGCGCCGGGTTCCTCCTGGTGGGCGTCACGGCGCTGCTGCTGGGCACCGCGCCGTGGCAGACGATCGGCGCCGTCGTCGTCGCGGCGATCGGCGGGAACTTCCTGCTGTCCGCCGCGCAGCCCGCGCTCATGCGCCACCACGGGTCGGCCGGCGCCGCGGTGGTGACCGAGGCGAACGCCACCGGCTCGGGGGTCGGCGTGCTGGCCCCGCTCGTGGTCGGCGTCGCCGTCGCGGCCGGGCTGACGTGGCGGCCCGCCGTCGGCCTCGTCCTCCTGCTCGCCGTGGCCCTGGCGGTCGCGGTCTCCCGCCTGCCGGGCACCGGCGCGCTGGGGCGCGGCAACCCGACCCGGCGCCGGGAGCCCGCACCGCCGACGGCGCCGACGCTCGCCACCGGCGAGCTGCTCGCCGTCGACCCGGCGCACCCCGGCGGTGCGGCGACCGCGCGGGGCGAGAACGGGGCGACGTCCGCGGACGCGACCGCGGGCGCCGCCGGCGAGGCCTCCGGCACCGACCCGGCTCCCGCGGCGGGGGCCGCACGGCGGCGCGGGCCCGGCTTCGGCGGGACGTTCTGGTTCTTCTGGGTGGCGATGCTCGCGGGCGTCGCCATCGAGTTCTCGACGACGTTCTGGGCCGCGGACCTCGTCGTGTCCCGGACCGGCGCCGGCCCGTCCGTGGCGACGGCGACGGTGTCGGCGCTCGTGGCCGGCATGACGGTCGCGCGGCTGATCCTCGGACCCCTGGCGCTGCGCAAGGCCCCGGAGAAGCTCCTCCTGGTGGCGTACGCCGTCGCCGCCGCCGGGTTCGCGCTGCTGTGGACGGCGACGACGCCCACGATGGCGGTCATCGGGTTCGTCGTGGCCGGCCTGGGGTACGGCGCGCACTACCCACTGGCCGTGTCCCTGGTGCTGCGGCACGCGGCGGACCGCCCGGACCAGGCGCAGGCGACCGCGACCGTGGGGACCGGCTTCGCCGTCGGGCTGGCGCCGTTCCTCCTGGGCGCCCTGGCCGACGCCTTCGGCTCCCACGCCGCCTTCCTCCTCGTGCCCGCCCTCATGGTCCTGGGCAGCGGCGCCGTCGCGCTCGGCCTGCGCCGGGTCCAGCGCACCTCCCGCACCGCCCACCCCGCCTGACCCGGCGCCCCACCGACCGCTCCGCGCCCGGACCCACAGCAGCGCCTCCCCGCCCCCGGCGTCCGCGAGCGCGGGTCAGGCGGCGGTGGCGCGGTCGCGCGCCTGCTGCGCCTCGAGCTCCCGGGCGGCGTCCTCGCGGGCGCGGCGACCGGCGGGCGTGTCGGCGTCCACGTCGAGGTAGGTGACCTGCAGGTGGGGACGCTGGGTGAAGCGGTAGCGCACCTCGAGGTGCCAGTGGCGCTTCGCCCAGATCGCGGCAACGGCTGCGACGACCAGCGCGCTGACCGAGCCGATGCCGATGGCCCAGCGCGCCCCGAGGGTCTCCGCGATCCACCCGATGATCGGCGAGCCGACCGGGGTCGCACCGAGGAACACCACCATGTACAGCGCCATGACGCGGCCGCGCATCGCCGGGTCCGTGGACATCTGCAGCGTGCTGTTGGCCGCCGTCATCATCGTCAGCGAGGCGAAGCCGACGGGGATGCAGGCGAGCAGGTACAGCTCGTAGGTGGGCATGAGCGCCATGACGCCCGTGGCGATCCCGAAGCCGAACGCCGCGCCGATGACCAGCCGCACCCGGGGCCGCTCCCGCCGCGCCGCGAGCAGCGCCCCGGCCAACGACCCGATCGCCAGGACCGAGCCGAGGATCCCGTACTCCTGCGGGCCGCGGCCGAACTCGGTCCGGGCCATGACGGCGCTGGTCAGCTGGAAGTTCAACCCGAACGTGCTGACCACACCGACGACGACCATGACCACGACGATGTCGCTGCGGCGCCGCACGTACCGGATGCCCTCGCGGATCTGCCCCTTGCCGCGGCGGGTGCGCTCGGCGGGCCGCAGCTCGCCGCGCCGCATGAGGGTGAGTGACAGGATCGTCGCGGCGAAGGTCGCCGCGTTGATGAGGAACACCCAGCCGGTGCCGACGGCGGCGATGAGCAGGCCCGCCAGCCCGGGGCCGATGAGGCGCGCGGCGTTGAACGACGCGCTGTTGAGGCCCACCGCGTTGGACAGCCGCTCCGGCGGGACCATGTCCGCGACGAACGTCTGGCGCACGGGCGCGTCGATGGCCGACACGCAGCCCAGCAGGCCCGCGAAGACGTAGACGTGCCACAGCTGCGCGGCGCCGCTGAGCACGAGGACGCCGAGCCCGGCGGCCAGGACGCCCTGGGCCACCTGGGTGCCGATGAGGAGCTTGCGCCGGTCCAGCCGGTCCGCGAGGAGGCCGGCCCATGCGGACAGGACGAGGATCGGCGCGAACTGCAGCGCGGTGGTGATGCCGACGGCGACACCGGAGTCGTTCGTCAGGACCGTCAGGACGAGCCAGTCCTGGGCGATGCGCTGCATCCACGTGCCGATGTTGGCCACCAGCGCGCCGGCGAACCACAGCCGGTAGTTGAGGTAGCGCAGGGAGGCGAAGGTGGGGCTCACGGCTGCACCACCGTCCGCAGGATCGTCGCGGCGCGGGCGAGCGTCTCCCGGTCCTCCGCGCTCAGCCCCGCCAGCCGCTGGGCGAGCCACTCCGTCCGACGACGACGCGTCTCGCGCACCTCGGCCTCACCGGCATCGGTGATGCAGACGAGCACCTGGCGACGGTCGCTCGGGTGCGGGTCGCGGCGGACGAGCCCCATCTCGACGAGCGCGTTGATCGTGCGGGTCATCGGCGGGGGCTGGACGTGCTGGTCCTCCGCGAGCGCCGTGGGCGTCATCGGGCCGTTCGACGACAGGGCGGCCAGGACGCCGTACTGACCGTCGGTGATGGCGTCCGAGCTCCGCTCCCACCGCAGGCGGCGGACCAGGAGGGTGATCGCGATCCGCAGCTCGCTCGCGAGAGGAGCCGGCCGGCACCGGCCCGAGCGGGGGCGCGTGGGGTCGGCGGGCTCGCGGTCGACGATCGGGGAAGGCACTCTCCCGAGCCTAAGTCATTACCCAAGGTCATGACCTGGGGTATCGATGTGAGATCGGCCACGCCCAGCCGAGGCCG
>JACIXM010000122.1 GCA_014360395.1 Actinotalea sp. | reverse complement strand
ACGGCCGCTGCGGCTGACCAGCACACGGACGGGCGTCCCCTGCGGGGGGCGCCCGTCCGCGCGTGCGGGGGCGCCGACCCGCCGCCTGCCGCGCCCGCCGGCGGCTCAGCGCCGTTCGCGGGCGGGGACGCGCAGGCCGGACGCCCGCAGCCGGCGGACGAGCTCGCGGGTGTCGACCAGCTCGGCCCCGAGCGCGACCAGCTCGTCGTACCGCTCCTGGGGCACGTCGTAGTGGTCGCGGTCGAAGGCGCGGCGGGGGATGCCCGCGCGCTCCGCGAGCGCGTGGAGCTCGGCCAGCGACGTGTCGCTGACCAGGTGGCCCCAGACCCGGCCGTGGCGGGGCCACAGCGGGGGATCCAGGAGCACGGCCACGGGTCGATGGAAGCACACGAGCCCGGCCCCGCCCCGTCAGCGGCCGAAGAGGCGGGAGGCGTGCTGCTCGGCCTCCGCGTACGTGCTCGCTGCCGCGCCCAGCGCGGCGGTGATCTGGTCCAGGCTGGCCTCGACGCGCTGCTGCGTCGTGGACCACTCCGCCAGCACCCCGCCGAAGGCCGTCGCGGCGCCGCCCCGCCAGCCGGACTGCAGGTCCGTCAGGTGGCGCAGGAGCCCCGCGACCTCCGTCCGGACGGCGGCGACGGATCGCGCCGCCGCGGCGCTCGCCTGCGCCACCTGGTCGCTGTCGACCTCGTACCTCATGAGCCCTCCTCGGTTCGTCGTGGAGGGCCGACGCTAGGACGCGCCGTCCTGGTCAGGCGTCGGGGCCGTCGGCCCTGTGGACGGGCTCGCCGTCCGTCGTCCCGCCCGCCTCCGGGACAGGGCGCTGCGCCTCCAGGCGCGCGAGCTCCTTGCGCAGGCGGTGCAGCTCCGCGGCGGTGTTCTGCCGCGCGGGCTCCTCCCACGCGGCCCCGAGGGGGCTGACGAACAGGCGGGGGCGTTCCGTGAGCCGCTCGAGGATCCGGATGCGGGCCCGGACGAACGCCTCGACGGGCAGGTGCGCGTACTCGGCGCGGACGTCCTCCAGGTAGGCCTTGTAGCGCTGCGGCTCGGCGGCCAGGACGGCGAGGTCCGCGTCGCACAGCACGGCGCAGTCGAAGTCGTCCGGGTCCGGGTTGTGCCGCCGCAGCGCGGTGACGAGGTACGCCACCCGGTCCGCGGAGGCGGCCGGCACCCCCAGCGAGGTCAGCTGCTCCCGGGCCAGGGCGGCGCTGGCCAGCTCGTCCTCGCCGCCGCGCCCGGCATAGGTGGTGCCCTCCGCGGAGTCGAAGACGGCGCCGTGGTACCAGGCGGCGAGGCGGACCAGGTCCGGCTCGTGCGTCTCCTCCGCCAGCTCCTCCACGCGCCGGAGCACGTCGGTGAGGTGACGCACGTTGTGGAAGTGCCGCTCGGGCTCGGTCCAGCGGTCGAGCAGGTCACCGGCGATCGCGTCGATCTCGTCCTGGCCGGCGGTGGCGCCGGCGGCCAGGCAGGAGCGGCCGAACGCGTGGGACAGCCACTGGGGTGCGTCGTGGACGCCCATGGGTGAGGAGCCTTGCTGTGCGGGTGCAGGACGAGCAGTCATCCTAGACCGGGGCAGGAGCCCCGCCCGTCGAGCCGCCGGTGGCGCCACCGCGAGCGCCGACAGGGCGCTCGCCGCCCTCGTCCGCGGCGCCCTCGTCGACGGCCCCCTCCGGCTCCGCGGCCGGCAGCACGACGCGGACGGTGGTCCCGCCGCCCGGTGTCGGACGCACCGCGACCTCGCCCCGGTGCGCGCGGACGATCGCGGCCACGATCGCCAGGCCGAGGCCGGCGCCGCCGGTCTCCCGGCCGCGTCCGGCGTCGACGCGGTAGAAGCGCTCGAACACCCGGTCCGCGTGCTCCGGTGCCACCCCGGGCCCGTGGTCGCGGACCTCGACCGCCACGCGTCCGTCCGGCGTGCGGCCGACGGCGACCTCCGCCGACGTCCCGGCCGGGGTGTGCCGGGCGACGTTGCCGACGAGGTTGGACAGGACCTGGCGCAGCCGGTCCTCGTCACCGACCGCGACCGCGCCGGCCGTCGTGCCGCCGGGCTGCAGCGGCACCACGCGGACGGCTCGCCCGCGGTCGAGCGCCCGCAGGTCGGCGGCCGCGTCGGCGGCGACCACCGCGAGGTCCACGGGCTCGCGGCGCAGCGGCCGGCCCTCGTCGAGGCGGGCGAGGTGCAGGAGGTCCTCGACCAGGCTGCCCATCCGCACGGCCGATCCCTCGATCCGCTGCATCGTCGCGTCGACGTCGGCGCGGTCCGCCAACGCGCCCATCCGGTACAGCTCGCCGTACCCGCGGATCGTGGCCAGAGGGGTGCGCAGCTCGTGGCTGGCGTCGGAGACGAAGCGGCGCATCCGCTCCTCGGACGCCTCCCGCGCGGCGAACGCCTGCTCCAGCTGGGCGAGCATCGCGTTGAGGGCGGCGGCGAGCCGCCCGACCTCCGTCGTCGTCGGCTGCTCGGGCACGCGTCGGGCGAGGTCGCCGGCGGCGATGGCGCCGGCCGTCTCCTCGATCTCCCGCAGGGGTCGCAGCTCGCGCCGCACACCCCACCAGGCGGCGGCGGCGCCGAGGGCCACGACGCCCAGCGCGATGGTCGCCAGCACCAGGCGCATCTGCGCCAGGGTCGCCTCGGCCGGGTCGAGGGGGAGCGCGACGACCACGGAGCCGACCACGCCCTGCCGGTGGCTCGTCAGCGGCAGGGCGAGCGCCCGCCAGCGTCCGTCCCCGTCCGCGTCGGGCACGGTGAACGCCCGACCAGCCCGCTCGGCGACGTCGGTCAGGGTCAGGGCCGGGATGGTCGGGCGGCCCGTGGCCGTGCCGTCGACCGCCTGCGCGGTGACGACGGCGCCGTCGGCGTCGAGGATCGCGACGTGGTAGTCCGAGGGCAGGCTGCCGCTGTCGAGCATGCGCATGCCCCGCGCGGTGACGCGGTCCACCGCCAGCGGCGCCGCGGCGGCGAGCTGGCTGTCGACCTGCTCGACGAGCGAGCTGCGCAGGAACGTCTGCGCGACCACGCCGGACAGGCCCAGCCCGACGACCAGGAGCGCGACGAACAGGGCGGTGAGCCGGGACCGCAGCGGCAGTGAGGACCAGCCGCGCGCCGGGGTGGCGGCGCCCACCGCTCAGGCCCCGGGGGGCAGGCGCAGCACGTACCCGACGCCGCGCTTGGTGTGGAGGAGCGGGACGTCCTCGGCGGTGCCGTCCGGGCGGCGGTCGACCTTGCGGCGCAGGTAGGAGATGTAGGACTC
The DNA here is from genome assembly GCA_014360395.1 of Actinotalea sp. GTDB lineage: Bacteria > Actinomycetota > Actinomycetes > Actinomycetales > Cellulomonadaceae > Actinotalea. The sequence continues at coordinate 6,169 of JACIXM010000122.1, read as the reverse complement.
GACGATCGCGCCGTCCCCGCCCCAGTCGTACTCCCACACGTGGTCGAGGATCTGCGACTTGGACAGGACGCGGCCGGCGTTGAGCAGGAGGTACCGCAGCAGCGCGAACTCGGTGGGGGACAGGTCCACGACGCGGTCGCCCCGGCGCACCTCGTGGGCGTCCTCGTCCATCTCCAGGTCCGCGTACCGCAGGACGTTCTCCTCCGCGGCCTCCCCGGCGGCGCGCGTGCGGCGCAGCACCGCCCGGATCCGCGCGACGACCTCCTCGAGGCTGAACGGCTTGGTGACGTAGTCGTCCCCGCCGACGGTCAGGCCCTGCACCTTGTCGCTGGTGTCGTCGCGCGCGGTGAGGAACACGACGGGCACGTGCTGGTCGCGGTCCCGCATCCGGCGGGTCACGGTGAACCCGTCCATGTCCGGCAGCATCACGTCGAGCACGACGAGGTCCGGCTGGACGTCCCGGACCAGGGTGAGGGCCGAGGCGCCGTCGGCGGCCGCGTACACCTCGAAGCCCGCGAAGCGCAGCGAGGTGGTCAGCAGCTCGCGGATGGTCGGCTCGTCGTCGACGACGACGAGGCGTGCCTCGGGCTCGGCCATGCCTCCAGTCTGCGCCCGGAGTCTGGACGTTTCCTGGGAACCCGCTGGAGGCGTCGCCGCGCCGGACGCCGGGCGAAGCGTCTGTCGGCTCAGGTGCCACGAACGCTTCGGCGGACGGCGTTCCGGTGCGACGGACGGTTCGACGACGACGACGGCGCCCCGCCCCGCCGCGGCGGGAGGGGGCGCCGTCGTGGGGCCCGGAGCTCAGCCGCGCTCCTCCGGCGCCGCCTCGATCTCGGGCGTGACGGTCCAGGCCTCGATCTGCGGGGCCGGGCGGCTGCCGGCCTTGAGGGCCGCGAGCCGCGCCTCGACCTCGAGCTGGGCGCCCGCGGACTCCAGCTCGGCGAACTGCGCCTCCAGCGACGACGCTGCGATCTCGGCCTGGCCCATCGCCATCGCCTCCTCGCGGCGGACGCGCTCCTCGAAGCGCGCGAGCTCGCTGGTCGGGTCGAGCACGTTGATCGAGGAGATGGCGCCCTGGACCGTCTGCTGGGCCTGGGCGGCCTTCTGCCGCGCGACGAGGGTGTCCCGGCGGGACTTGAGCTGGCCGAGCTTGTCCTTCATCTGGGCCAGGCCGACCTTGAGCTTCTCCACCGTGTCGCGCTGGGTGGCGATGAGCGGCTCCGCCTGCCGCGCCTCGGTCTCGGCGGTGATCTGCTTCTGCAACGCGATCTTCGCGAGCTGGTCGAAGCGGTCGGCGTTGGCGGCGTCCCCCTGGGCGCGGTACTGGTCGGCGCGGGTCGAGGCGGCCACGGCCTTGTCGCCCCACTCGCGCGCGGCGGCCACGTCCTCGTTGTGGTCCTGCTCGGCCAGGCGCAGGTTCCCGATCGTCTGGGCGATGGCGCGCTCCGCCTCCACGATGTTGTTCGTGTAGTCGCGGATGAGCTGGTCCAGCATCTTGCCCGGGTCCTCGGCCTGGTCGATGAGGGCGTTGATGTTCGCCCGCGCCAGCTGGGTGATCCGGCCGATGATGCTCTGCTTCTCGGTCATGTGCCGTGCCTTCCTGTGTCGGTCGTGCTCTCGCTCGTCCGCGGGCCCGTCGCCCCCGTCGATGTGCTCGTCGCCGTGCCGGTCGGTGCGCTGGTGCGGGACCACCGGGTCGGCCTGCCTAGAAGCTCCCGCCGCCCCCGCCGAACCCGCCGCCGCCGAAGCCGCCGCCGAACCCGCCGCCGCCCCCGCCGAAGCCTCCGCCGAAGCCGCCTCCGCCGCCGAACCCCCCGCCGCGGTGGCCTCCGCCGCCGCCCCGCAGGATCGAGTCGATGAGGATGCCGCCGAGGATCATGCCGCCGATGTTCGGCCCCCCGTGGTACTGGGTGGGCGGCCGGTTCCGGCGGTCGAAGTCGTCGACGTCGGCGTGGGCGAGGGACTGCGCCTCCTGGGCGAGCCGCTCGGCCCGCTGGACGGTCGTCAGCGCCGTCTCCGGGTCGGTGCGTGCCTGGTCCTGCGCGAGCTGCAGGAGCCGCGCGGCCTCGGCCAGCCGCGTCCGCGCCTCCGGGCCGACGGCGCCGCGGCGGGTGGTGATGAAGTCCGCCGTCGCGCGGACCATGGAGTCGACGCGCCCGATCGTCTCGCCGAGGTGCTGCTGCGCCCGACGACGCCGCTCCTCCTCCTCCCGGTGCGGGGCCAGGGCTCGGTCCAGCTCCGCCTCGGCCTCCGTGATGGTGCGCAGTGCCGCCAGCGGGTCACCGCCGGTCCGTGCCGCGTGCGCCTGCTCGATCGCGAGCCGTGCGGTCTCGACCCGGGGGGTGACCTCGGTGCTGCGGGGTGCGAGGCGGCGGGCGTCGTCGATGTCGGAGCTGATCGAGGCGATCGCGCGCTCGAGCCGCTGCGAGGCGGCCGCGAGGTCGGCGCCGGCCCGGTCGACGGCCTCCAGCAGGGTCGCGGCCTGCCCGACGGCGTTCTCCGACGCGCGGGCGAGGTCCACGGCACCGGCGCGGTCCCCGGCGGCGAGCGCCTCGCGCCCCTGACCCACCGTGAGGCGGATCTGGTCCACCAGGGCCTGGGCCTGGTCCGGGTTCGCGGCCACCGACGCCAGGGCGTCGCGGGGGTAGGTCGCCGCGAGCTGCTCGAGCGTGCGGCGCGCGGCCGGGATGCGCGCCTCGATCTCGGCCGCCCGGGCCTCGTCGGCGTCGAGGAGCTCCGGGGCGCGCTGGTACAGGTCGCGCAGCTCGTCGAACCTCTCCGTCTGGGCGTCCAGGCTCTCGGCGATGTCCTTGCACAGGCGCAGGATCTGCAGGCTCGTCTCGCGCCGGACCTGGTCGGTGTCCGGGACGTCGTCGTCGAGGACCTGCCGCAGCTGGAACGCCTCGAGCTCCTTCTTCTTGGCGCGCTCGAGGACCTCCGCGAACTCGCGGGTCGCCTCGAGGCCGAACTGGGCCTGCGCGAAGCCGAGCTCCTGGTCGGATGTGCGGATCGCGTCGTCGACGCGGACCAGCGCCGAGGCCGCCCGGCGGTCCAGCTCGTCGGTGGGCAGGGCCTCCAGACCGCTCGCCGCCCGCGGTGCGCCGGCCCCCGGCTGCTGCCCGCCGGGGCGGTCGCCGCTGCGGCGGAAGGAGCGGAGCAGCAGGACGCCGGCGATGATCGCGCCGCCGACCAGCAGCACCGTGAGGAACCCGCCGATCCCGCCGTCGTCGGCCACGGGGACACCGCCACCACCCGGGTCGGTGTCCGTCCCCGTGCTCGTGCCGGTGAGCTCGGCCTGCAGGCCCTCCGCGGCCGTGATCGCCGCGCCGGCCCAGTCGTCCTGCCGAAGGCGGTCGATGACGGCGTCGTTGGTGGCGGTGACGGCCGCCTGCAGCCCGGTGCCGTCCTGCGCGCCGTAGAAGAAGTCGCGGTCCTCGACGGCGACGGCCATGAGGGCGTCGACGCTGCCGAGCCCGGACAGCTCCGCGGTGCGGTTGCCCCACTCGGTGCGGGTCAGCCCGTCGAAGCTGTCGACGTAGACCACGTACAGGGTGGTGCCGGTCTCGGCGGCCAGCCGGTCGACGGCCTCCTGGACGTCGATCTCCTGCCCGCCCAGGACCCCGACGTCGTCGACCACCTGCTCGGCGAGATCCATCGGCTCGGCCGCGGCGGCCACGTGCGCGGCGGCGCCGGTGAGCAGCGCGGCGCCCGCCAGGGCGGCCGCAGCCCGGGCGGGCAGGGACAGGGCTCGGGGACGGGCGCGGGTCACGGGTCGATCCTTGACCACCCGGCGGCGGGGTGCAACGAGTTACGTCCCTGATCACCGCCCTGTTCGCGGATCGCGTCACCGCCGGCGGGACGGGAACCCGGAGGCGTCGTCGTTCGTCCCGGCCCCCGCCCTCGCCGTGCACCGCGCACGGCACCTGACCGATGCCCTCGCCGGGCCCGGCACCGACGGGGACCGCGGGACCCTGGTCCGGGTCGGTCCTGTCGCACAGCGGTCTCCGCACGTCGTCGGGCCGTCGATCACATGAAGAGCAATGCCGGTAGAGTTCTTCATGTGTTGGACCTGCCGTCGCCCGGCGCGACCGCCCCGGTCCGTCGCGTGGCGCACCCCTACCGCGGCACGGCGGTCGCGCTCGGCAGCCGGCACGGCAAGGGGGACCAGCTGGGCCCGCCGTTCGCCCAGGTCCTCGGCGCCCGGGTGCTCACCCCGCCGGACCTGGACACGGACCGGTTCGGCGCCTTCACCGGGGAGGTGCCGCGGACGACGACGCCGCGGGAGGCGGCGCGCGGCAAGGCGCGCCTCGCGATGCAGGTCACGGGTTCGCCGCGGGGCCTGGCCACGGAGGCGAGCTACGGTCCGCTCGCCGGGGTCGGTGTCCCGGGCCACGAGGAGCTCGTCCTGTTCCTCGACGAGGACCTGGGCATCGAGGTGGTGGAGGTCCGCCGCAGGCTCGGCCTGCCGGGCGGTTCCCTGCGGGTGCGCGAGCACGGCGCCGACGTCGACCGGTACCTCACGTCGGTCGGCTGGCCGGCCCAGGCCGTCGTCGTGCGCGCCGGGCCCGGGGCCCCCGTCGCGAAGGGCGTCACGGACGCCGACGGGCTCCGCGACGCGATCGCCGCCGCGACGCGCGACTCCGCCGACGGGCACGCCGTGCTCGAGCCGGACCTGCGGGCGCACCGGTGCCCCGGGCGCAGGGTCGTGCTCGCCGAGCTGGGCGGCGTCCTCGCGCGCCGCCTCGCGACCTGCTGCGCGGCGTGCGGCGCCCCCGGGTGGGGCCGGGTGGGCGTGGAGACCGGCCTGCCCTGCCGGGCGTGCGGCACGGCGACGTCGTCGGTCCGTGCCGACCGGTACGGCTGCGCGCGCTGCGCGCACGCGGCCGTGGTGCCCCGCGCCTTTGACGTCGCCGACCCGCGCTGGTGCCCGGTCTGCAACCCCTGAGGCTCAGGCCTCCGGGACCAGGTCCTCCGCGTCGACGATCCGGTACGCGTAGCCCTGCTCGGCCAGGAACCGCTGGCGGTGCGCGGCGAACTCCTGGTCGACCGTGTCCCGCGCGACCACGGCGTAGAAGTGCGCCGTCCGGCCGTCGGCCTTGGGCCGCATGATCCGGCCCAGCCGCTGCGCCTCCTCCTGCCGGGACCCGAAGGACCCGCTGACCTGGATGGCGACGGCCGCCTCGGGCAGGTCCACGGAGAAGTTCGCGACCTTGCTCACGACGAGCCGGCGCACCTCGCCGGCGCGGAACGCGTCGAACAGCCGCTGCCGTTCCCGCACCGGCGTCTCGCCGGTGATCAGCGGGGCGTCGAGGTGGTCCGCGAGCAGCTCGAGCTGGTCGAGGTACTGGCCGATGACGAGCACCTGGTCCTCCGAGTGGCGCGCGACCAGCTGCTCGACCACATGGTTCTTGCCCGCCGCGGTCGCCGCCAGGCGGTACTTGTCCTCCGGCTCCGCGGTCGCGTAGAGCAGGCGGTCGCGGTCCGGGAGGGTGAGGCGCACCTCGACGCACTCGGCCGGGGCGATGTAGCCCTGCGCCTCGATGTCCTTCCAGGGCGCGTCGAACCGCTTGGGGCCGATGAGGGAGAACACCTCGTCCTCGCGGCCGTCCTCGCGCACGAGCGTGGCGGTCAGGCCGAGCCGGCGGCGCGCCTGCAGGTCCGCCGTCATCCGGAAGATCGGCGCGGGCAGCAGGTGCACCTCGTCGTAGAGGATGAGGCCCCAGTCGCGCGCGTCGAGCAGCTCCAGGTGGGGGTAGACGCCCTTCCGCCTGGTCGTCAGCACCTGGTACGTCGCGATCGTGACGGGGCGGACCTCCTTGCGGGCGCCGGAGTACTCGCCGATCTCGTCCTCGGTCAGGCTCGTGCGGCGCAGCAGCTCGTCGCGCCACTGCCGGGCCGAGACGGTGTTGGTGACGAGGATGAGCGTCGTCGTCCTCGACCGCGCCATCGCGCCGGCGCCGACGAGCGTCTTGCCCGCCCCGCACGGCAGCACCACGACGCCGGAGCCGCCGTGGAAGAAGTTGTCGACAGCCTGCTCCTGGTAGGGCCGCAGCGCCCAGCCGTCGGTGACCAGGTCGATGGGGTGCGCCTCGCCGTCGACGTAGCCGGCGAGGTCCTCGACCGGCCAGCCCAGCTTGAGCAGCACCTGCTTGAGGCGGCCGCGCTCGCT